>DATLNY010000238.1:0-10750 GCA_035536495.1 Candidatus Saccharimonadia bacterium
ATCGACCGATGCGCTGGCCCGGATTCAGGCCCGACGGAACCCTGGTCCTGCCGATCGACGATCGGTCCGGCGCGTGGCCGGCTCGACCGCTCAAGCTCGACGAAACGCGCTTCGCGCCGAAACGCGAGCTGCACGTCACCATCGTCGGCCGCGCGCTCGGCGCGCGCGTCGCCGAGGCACTGTCGCGCGAGTCGTTAGCCGAGCGCGAGCTCGCCGACGCGTTCGAGGCGCTCGACTGGAGCCACGACGACACCGACGCGTTCGTGTGGCTGCGCAAGGTAAAGCCCGAAGGCGTCGCCGACAGCATCATCGAGCTCGTCGACCTGCCGGCGCTCGCGGCGTTCCATTTCGCGCTCGGGCGCCGGCTCGGCGATCGGCTGGCGGTACCGCCCGCGCACTTGACGCGCTGGGTTCGCGGCGATCCCGAGGGCATCGGCGTCCCCGACGACGCGGCGCTCCACGAGCTGACGGTGCGGCTCGTCGCGCGCGAGGAGCTCGAGGCCGCGCTAGCTGCGCGGTTCCCGTAACGCCGCGAGCACCTGCGCGCCGTAACGTTCGAGCTTGTGCGCGCCGATCCCGGGGATCGCCGCGAGCGCGTCGACGGATGCGGGCTCGGCGAGCGCGATCGCGCGCAGCGTCGCATCGTGGAAGATCACGTAAGCCGGCTCGCCCTGCTCGCGCGCGAGCCGTGCGCGCAGCTCGCGCAATGCTGCGAACGCGGCGAGCTGTTCGCCGGACGCCTGCGCGAAGTCGTCGGGCAAGCGCGCCGCGCCGCTTTCGGTGCGCGCGCGCGGCCTGCGCCCGCGGCGCTCGCGCGGCGACTCGACCTCCTCGCGCAGCTCGACGCGGCGCTCGCCCTTCAGTACCGCGCGGCTCCCCGGCGTGAGCTTCAGCGCGCCGTACGCGGCGGCATCGATGTCGAGCAGCCCGAGCGCGACGAGCTGGCGCACGATGCCGCGCCAGCGTTTCGCGTCGATGCCTGCGCCGATCCCGTGCACGGCGAGCCGGTCGTGCCCGAACGACGCGATCCGCTCGTTGTCGACACCGCGCAGCACGTCGACGACGTACGCCGCGCCGAAGCGCATGCCGGTGCGATAGACGCAGCTCAGCAGCTTTTGCGCCTCGACCGTTGCGTCCCAGGTCTTCGGCGGCGCGAGGCAGTTGTCGCAGTTGCCGCAGTTGCCGGCATGTTCCTCGCCGAACGTCGCGAGCAGCAGCGCGCGCCGGCAGCGCGTCGTCTCGGCGTACCCGAGCAGCGCGTCGAGCTTGCGCCGCTCGACGCGCTTGCGCTCCTCGCCCGATTCGGATTTCTCGATCAGCTGCGCCTGGCCGACGACGTCGCCTAGGCCGTAGCACATCCAGGCTTCGGCCGGCTCGCCGTCGCGACCGGCACGGCCGGTTTCCTGGTAGTCGCCCTCGATCGACTTCGGCAGGTCGACATGCGCGACGTAACGCACGTCGGGCTTGTCGATGCCCATGCCGAACGCGATCGTCGCGACCATCACGACGCCGTCCTCGCGCAGGAAGCGGCGCTGGTTCGCGCTGCGCGTCGCCGCGTCGAGGCCCGCGTGGTACGGCAGCGCGGTGATCCCGGCCGCGGCGAGCATCGCGGCGTGGTCGTCGACCTTCTTGCGCGTCTGCGCATAGACGATGCCGGCTTCGCCCGCGTGCGCGCGCACGAACGCGAGCAGCTGCTCGGGCGCTTTCGTCTTCTGCACGACGCGATAGCGGATGTTCGGCCGGTCGAACGAGCTCACGAACACGCGCGCGCGGCCGAGCTCGAGCCGCTCGATGATCTCGGCGCGCGTCGGCGGATCGGCCGTCGCAGTCAGCGCGATGCGCGGTACCGCCGGCCAGCGCGCGTGCAGCACCCCGAGCTCGCGGTATTCGGGACGGAAGTCGTGCCCCCACTGCGAGACGCAATGCGCCTCGTCGATCGCGAACAGCGCGAGCGGCACGCGCTCGAGCAGCGACAGGAAACGCGCGGTCAAGAGCCGCTCGGGCGCGACGTAGACGAGATCGAGCATCCCCGCCGCGAAGCGCCGCTCGACGTCGGCCGCGGTCGCTGCATCGAGCGAGGAATTGAGCACGGCGGCGCGCACGCCGGCCTGCTCGAGCGCCGCGACCTGGTCCTGCATCAGCGCGATCAGCGGCGAGACGACGATCGCCGTGCCCGGGCGCAGCAGCGCGGGGATCTGGTAGCACAGCGACTTGCCGCCGCCGGTCGGCATCAGCACGAGCGCATCGCCGCCCGCGCAGAGATGCTCGACGACGGCCTCCTGCTCGCCGCGGAACGCGTCGAAGCCGAACACGCGGCGCAGCACGTCGCGCGGCGATTCGGGGCGGGGCTCGAGCACGGCGTTCATGCGCGCATTGTCGGCGTTCGCCGCGCCCGCGACCAGCGAAGGATTCGTCATGCGGCGTACGCCGATCGCGCATCCGGGGGCCGCGGCGCGCGCAATCGATGTGCGGGCGGTACGCTCACGCCATTCCGGGAGGATTCGATGCGCACGATGCCGTGGCTGTTCGCGTGCTTTGCCCTCGCCGCATGCGGCGGCTCGTCGCCCTCGCCCTCGCCGTCGGCGACACCCACGCCCTCCGCGCCGTCTTCGCCATCGCCTGCGCCTTCGTCTTCACTGTCGCCGACGCCATCGCCCGCGACGGCCGACGACATCGACGCGGCGCGGCGCATCGAAGCCGACGTGCGCTTCCTCGCCGACGACCACCTCGAAGGCCGCGAGGCCGGCACGCGCGGCTATGACCTCGCGGCACTCTACGTCGCTACGAAGCTGCGCGAGCTCGGCGTCGCGCCGGGCGGCGACGAGGGTTCGTACTACCAGGCCGTGCCGATGATTCGCGGCGTGCGCGAGCGA
Source organism: Candidatus Saccharimonadia bacterium (assembly GCA_035536495.1). Taxonomy (GTDB): domain Bacteria; phylum Pseudomonadota; class Gammaproteobacteria; order Xanthomonadales; family Ahniellaceae; genus DATLNY01. Next base: position 2,874 of record DATLNY010000238.1, read on the forward strand.
AAGGGCGCGCGGTTCTCGATCGAACGCGACGGAAAGCACACGGCGCTCGAGTTCGAGACCGACTACCTCCCGAGCATCCATTACACGGCCGGCAAGGCGAGCGTCACGGCGCCGCTGGTGTTCGTCGGCCAGGCCGTGCACGCGCCGGAGCTCGGCCACGACGATTTCGCGGGCGTCGATCTTGCGGGCAAGATCGCGGTCTACTTCGGCAACGCGCCGGAGCGCTTCAAGGCCGACGAGCGCGCGTACTTCGCCTCGAGCAACGTCAAGCTCGGCGAGATCGCGAAGCGCGGCGCCGTCGGCGTCGTCGGGCTTTCGGACCCGCGCGACGAGGCGAAGCGGCCCTGGGAACAGGGCGCGAAGAACTGGCGCCGTCCCGGCATGCGGCTGCTCGTCGACGGCCAGCCGGTCGACGATCATCCCGCGCTCGTGGGCCGCGCGTCCTTGCGTGCTGCCAGGACGGCGCTGCTGTTCGAAGGTGCTCGGCACGACGGCGCGCAGGTCGTCGAGCGGCTGAAGTCCGGCAAGCTCGAAAGCTTCGACCTCGTCGGCACCGCGACGCTCGCGTCGAACGCGACGCTCGATCGCGTAGAGAGCCGCAACGTCATCGGCCGCTGGCCCGGCGGCGATGCCGCGCTGTCTTCCGAGCACGTCGTGATGACCGCGCACCTCGACCACGTCGGCACCGGCGCGCCGATCAACGGCGATGCGATCTACAACGGCGCGCTCGACAACGCGCTCGGCGTCGCCGTCATGCTCGAGGCCGTGCGGCGTTTTGCCGCGGCCCCGCCGCCGCAGCGCTCGGTGCTATTCATCGCGCTGACGGCCGAGGAGAAGGGTCTGCTGGGCGCCGAATACTTTGCACGCAATCCGACCGTCGCGCGCGGCTCGCTCGTCGCGAACGTCAACATGGACATGCCGATCCTGCTCGCGCCGCAGTCCGACGTCGTGCCGGTCGGCGTCGAGCATTCGACGCTGCAGCGCGTGCTCGAGCGCGCCGCGGGCGAGCTCGAGGTCGTGCTGTCACCCGATCCCGTGCCCGAGGAGGTCATCTTCGTTCGCAGCGACCAGTATCCGTTCGTCAAGCAGGGCGTGCCGGCGGTCTATCTCAACGGCGGCGTTGTCGCGACCGACGGGTCGGACGCGAAAGCGACGATGAAGGAGTTCCTGAAGTCGCACTACCACCTGCCGTCGGACGATGCGACGCGGCCGATCGACTATCCGACCGCGGCGCGCCTCGCACGCCTCAACCATCGCATCGGCGAGATCATCGCGAACGATCCCGAGCGGCCGCGCTGGAACGACGGCGACTTCTTCGGCGAGAAGTTCGGGAAACCGGCGGTCGACGCCCCGCGGTAACCCGTCAGCGCGGCGGCTGGGCCATTTCGCGCACGTCGAGGTAGCCGTCACCGTCGGCATCCTGGCGCTCGAAGGTCGTCGCGAGCGCGCGGCGGTGCGCGTCGCGCGTGATCGGCCGGTTCGAGCGCGCACGCACGCCGAGCTCGCCACGGTCGAGCATGCCGTCGCCGTTGCGGTCCTGCGCGTCGAAGCCGTAGCTCAGGTGCGTCTGGTACTCGTCGAGCCCGACGCGGCCGTCGGCGTCGAGATCCATGCGCGCGAGATAGCCCGCGACCGTACCGGGGTGGTCGGGCTGCGACGCGCACATGAGGGCGATGGTCAGGGCGAGGACGGACACGGCGGCTTGCGGGAAGGGTACCCGCAACTATGTGCCGGGGCCTGTGCGCCTCCCACGCGGACGCTCCGCCGCTCTGCGAGCGGGACGCGGGAGCGGCATGCGAATTCCGGGCTGACCGGACGCGCTTCAGGCACCCGGTCGCGCCGCGCGCGCGCGCGAAGATCTCCCGCGTGTTGCGCGCTCGGCGATCACGAGGCCGATCACGAGCAGCGCGGCCGATACGAAGAACGGCGCGCCGGGCATATCGAGCCCGAGCGTCGGCTCGATCGCCTTCGCGAAGATCTGCGTGAAAAGCCCGGGCCCGAACAGGCCCGCGAGCGCCATCAGGCTCGTCAGCGCGCCCTGCAGCTGGCCCTGCTCGTGCGCTTCGAGCCGTTGCGTCATGAGGCTTTGGGATGCCGGGCTCGCGAGCCCCCACAGCGCCATCAACGGCATCGCGAGCCAGAACGCGAGCCCGGTCGGCGCCCAGCCGTAGAGCGTGAATCCGACGATGCCGAACGAAAGCCCGAGCAGCAGCGTGCGGCGCTCGCGCAGCTTCGCGACGATCCGGCCCGCGAGGCCGCCCTGCACGATCGCCGAAAGCACGCCGACGCCGGCGAGCGTCAGCCCGACGGTCTTCGCGGTCCAGCCGTAGCGATGGAACGCATACAGCACGAACACGCTCGGGTAGACGTAATGCGCGAGCTGCTGCACGAACGCGAGCAGCGCAAGCCCCGACAGCTCCGGATGCCGGCGCAGGAGCCTGAGCGAGCCGACTGGATTCGCGCGCCGCCACGAGAACGCCGCGCGCTTCTCGGGCGGCAGGGATTCCGGCAGCACGAACACGCCGTACAGTGCATTCGCGAAGCTCAAGGCCCCCGCGATCCAGAACGGCAGGCGCGGGTCGACGTCGCCGAGCACGCCGCCGAGCGCAGGCCCGAGGATGAAGCCGAGGCCGAACGCGGCGCCGAGCATGCCGAAGCCCGCGGCGCGCTTGTCGGGCGGCGTGACGTCGGCGATATACGCGCCGGCGGTCGTGATGCTCGCCGCGGTGATGCCCGATATGACTCGGCCGACGAACAGCCAGCCGAGCGTCGGCGCGAGCGCCATCAGCACGTAGTCGAACGCAAGCCCGAAGTTCGACACGAGGATGATCGGGCGCCGGCCGAAGCGGTCGGAAAGCGCGCCGAGCAGCGGCGAGAACACGAACTGCATCGCGGCCCAGACCGTGCCGAACACCCCGACGATCTCGGCGGTGCGCACGACGTCCTCGTCGAGGAACGACAGGATCAGCGTCGGCAGCACCGGGATCACGATGCCGAGCGCGAGCACGTCGAGCACGACCGTGACGAAGATGAAGGCGAGCGCCGCGCGGCGGGGCGCGGCGGCCGGGGTCATCGTGCGCTGCGGATGTTGATGAACGCGAGGAACTCGGCGCGGGTGCGCGCGTCCTCGCGGAACGAGCCGAGCATCTGCGAGGTCACCATCGAGACGCCGCGCTTGTGCACGCCGCGCGTCGTCATGCATTCGTGCACGGCCTCGATGACGACGCCGACGCCGCGCGGCTTCAGCACGTCGTCGATGCAGTGCGCAATCTGCGCGGTCAGCTTTTCCTGGACCTGGAGCCGGCGCGCGTAGCTTTCGACGACGCGCGCGAGCTTCGAGATGCCGACGACCTTGTTGGTCGGAAGATAGCCGACGTGGGCGCGGCCGATGATCGGGGCCATGTGGTGCTCGCAGTGCGATTCGAACTCGATGTCGCGCAGCACGATCAGCTCGTCGTAGCCGGCGACTTCCTCGAACGTGCGGCTCATGTAGGCCCGCGGGTCGATCGCGTAGCCGGAATACCAGTCGCGGTACGCCTCGGCGACCCGTTTCGGGGTGTCGAGCAGGCCTTCACGATCCGGGTCGTCGCCGGCCCAGCGCAGCAGCGTGCGGATCGCGTCCTCGGCCTCGGCAGGCGTGACCGCGGGGGCTTCCTTGCGTGTGCGCTTGGCCATGCGTCCGACTCCGAAGTGGCTGTCGAGTTTATCCCTGCGTGGGTCCAAGCCGGTCTCGACCGCGTGCGCCGGGCGGGAAGCGGGGTTCCGAAAACCGACGTGAACCCGTCCCTGGGGTCTTCGTCGCGCACGTCCTGTGCGCGACGATTTTCGGAAGGGGATTCCCGCCCGACGCCCGCTACGTGCCCGCATTCTTGCTGCAATTCAGAACACGCGGCAGAACACGGCCTTGAGGTAGCGCGACTCCGGGACGTGCGCGAGCCACGGGTGGTCGGGGCCGGCGCCGAGGACTTCGAGGACCTGCACCTCGCGGTTCGAATAGAACGCGGCGCGGCGCAGCATGTCGAGGAACTGCTCCTCGCTGACGAGGCCCGTGCACGAGCAGGTCAGGAACACGCCGCCGGGCTTGACGGCGCTGAGCGCGAGCTTGTTCATGTCGAGGTATTTCTTGAGCGCCGGGATGACCTGCTCGCGGTCGCGCGTCATCTTGGCGGGATCGAGCACGACGACGTCGAAGCGGGGGCGATCGCTGATGGAAAGTTCGCGCAGCCACGCGAACAGGTCGGCCTGGATGAAGCGGACCTTCGCGCGGTTGAGCTTCGCGTTCGATTCGGCGATGCGCAGGATCTCCTCGTCGAGGTCGATGCCGACGACCTCTTCGGCGCCGCCGAGCACCTTCGCGTAGAGCGCGAAGCCGCCGGAGTTGCAGCAGATGTCGAGAACGCGCTTGCCGGCGCAATAGCTGGCGAAGCGGTGCCGGTTGTCGCGCTGATCGGCGAAGAAACCGGTCTTGTGCTTCGTGCCGGGCGCGGCGTGGAACTTCACGCCGTGCTCGGTGATGACGGTCGGCGCGGGCGTCGGCGGGGTCGAGGAGTCGAAGCTCTCCTGCTTCTGCACGTGCGCTTCGGCGAAGGCGTAGTGCTTCGCGTCGGGGAAGTGGCGCTCGAGCGCGCGGCGGATCGCGTCGCGCTGGCGGAACATGCCGGCCGAGAAGTACTCGGTCACGACGGTTTCGGCGAAGCGGTCGACGACCAGGCCCGAGAGCGCGTCGCCTTCGGCGTGCACGACGCGGTACGCGTCGGTCGTCGCGTCGAGGCCGAGCACGTCGCGGCGCAGCGAGACGGCGCGTTCGATGCGGCGCGCGAAGAACGCGTCGTCGATCGCCTCGTCGGGATCGTGCGTCAGCACGCGAATCGCGATGCGCGAATGGCCGTTGTAGAAGCCGCGCGCGGTCCAGCTGCCGTCGCGGTCGTAGACGTCGACGACGGCGCCCGGCTTCGGCCGGGGCTCGGGCTTCTCGACCATCTTCTGGAAGATCCACGGATGGTTCGAGCGGCGCTCGATCTTCAGCGCGACGGCGGGCAGCGGATCGTTCGAGGCCATGCCGCGATGATAGCGGTGCCGCAGGGACCTACTTGTGTTGCGCCCGCTTCGGCCCAAGGATGGGTCCATGGACGCGACGGGCTACGAGGGGGCCGAGCTTGCGCGGCGCGATGCCGCGCACTTCCGCCGTGCGTTCTTCATCGCGGCGGGTTTCGTGCTCGTGCTGTGGTGGATCAAGGGCCTCGAGCTGTTCTTCGGCGAATCGCTGCACGGGCTCGGCGTGCGGCCCGGGAACGTGGCCGGGTTGATCGGCGTGCTGACCGGGCCGCTGATCCACGGCTCGGTCGCGCACGTGCTCGCGAACTCGCTGCCACTCGTCGTCATGGGGACGCTCGCGCTGTACGCGTACCCGAAGGCGTCGTGGCGCGCGTTCCCGATCATGTGGATCGCGGGCGGGCTCGGGACCTGGCTGGTCGGGCGCGAGTCGTACCACTTCGGCGCGAGCGGGCTTGCGCACGGGCTGATGTTCTTCGTGTTCTGCATGGGCGCGCTGCGCTGGGACCGGCGTGCGATCGCCGTGGCCTGCGCGACGTTCCTGCTCTACGGCGGCATGCTCGTGACGGTGTTGCCGCGCGAGGAAGGCATCTCGTGGGAGTACCACCTGTTCGGCGCGCTCGGCGGCCTCGTCGCGGCGGTGCTGTTCCGCAAGCTCGATCCGAAACCGGCCGAGAAGCGCTATTCGTGGGAGAGCGAGGACGAAGACGACGGCGAGGCGCCGTGGCCCGAATCGCTCGAGGCGCAGCGCGCGGCCGAGGAGCGCGCGCAGTTCGAACCGCCGCGTCCGGCGGAGGTGCCGGTGCTGTGGCAGCGCGCCCCGCGCGAGCCGCGCACCGGGTCGAACGTCGTGCCGATCCGCGCGCCGCGCGGCACCACGACGCCGGCGAACATCGATTCGGAGCCGCCGACGCAGACGCGCCACTGAACCGCGCGAGCGCGACTATTTCGCCGGTGCAGGCGCGATCGCCGGATCGAGCTTCAGCAGCACCGCCTGCTTGTCCCAGTTGCCGACGCCGAACACGCGGAACACGATGACGTACTCGCCGGCGGGCAGCGGCTTTTCGGCCTCGAGCCGCCAGGTGCCGTCGGGCGCGCCATCGGCGACGAGCTCGACGCCGTTGAGCGAATCGAGGCGCGAGTCGAACTCGGGGTCGTAGTCGTCGAGCGCGTGGACGTTGACGCGCAGCGTCTCGATCGCACCGACGAACGACGGCCGCAGCCCGCCGGCGCGGGCCTGCACGCGAAGCGTGCTCGAGACCGGCTGCGTGACCTGCCAGCAGACGTCCTGGTCGTGCTTGATCTCGTGCACGCGGCGTGCGGTCGCTTCGTCGGTCAGCGGCACCGTGTCGTGTCCGTCGACGACGAGCTCGGTGCAATGGCCGATCCGGTTGACGCAGATCATGTCGGAGTCGCGCGGATGGTCCGAATGCGCGCAGCGCTCGGCCTGGGAGCTCGCGCCGAGCGCGAGCGCGGCGAGGAGTTCGATCATCATGGTCGGTGCCTCAGTAGTAGATGCCGCCCGCGAGTGGCCGCCACGTCTCGCCTTCGTGCCGCTCGACGCGGAAGCTGCCGTCGCTCTTGCGGATGACACAACGGTATTCGCCGCCGTCGAGCGCCATCTTGAAGACGTAGCGGCTGTCGGTGTGCGCGGGCGTGACCGCCGTGCGCTGCACGAGGTCGTACTTGATCGTCAGGCGCTGCTCGGGCGTGCCGAGGTTGCGCTGCAGGTCGTCGAGGCACTTGCGATCGAGCTCGGCCGGCAGGCGGCGCAACTCGCCCGCCGCAGGCCGGTACGCGAGATCGATGCCGAGCGTCGGGCACGCCGCGGCGGGGTTCGCGTCGTCGCAGAGCTGGCAGCTGAAGACGCCGCCGTCGGCCGCGGTGAACTGGTAGAGGTGGCTGTGCTCGCCGATCGGGACCGACATCGTTTCCTTCAGCGTCGCGCGGTCGACGGCGACGCCGCCCGCGTCGATCGCCGCGAGGCACCGCGTGCGCAGCACGGCGGGTCCGGCATCCACGACATTGGCGAAAGACAGCGCAAGCGTGGTCGTCGCGGCGAGGGTTTTCAGCTGGTGTCGCATGGCAGCTCCCGGTGCGGACTCTCGTGACAACGAAAAACAGGGTCCGACGGGGCCATTCACGGCGACGACGACGCGGCTCAACCCGGCGCAGCCGCGCGCTTGCGTTCCGTCGCGATCCACGCATCGACGTGCGCCTCGAGCAGGTCGAGCGGCACCGAGCCGAGCGCGAGCACGGTGTCGTGGAACGCCTTGAGGTCGAAGCGCGCGCCGAGCGCCTGCTGCGCGCGCTCGCGCAGCTCGACGATCTTCATCTCGCCGAGCTTGTACGACAGTGCCTGCGCCGGCCACGAGATGTACCGATCGATCTCGGTCGTGATCTCGTGCTCGGACAGCGCGGTGTTGTCGCGCATGTACGAAAGCGCGCGCTCGCGGCTCCAGCCGAACGCGTGCATGCCGGTGTCGAGCACGAGCCGGCACGCGCGCCACATCTCGTAGGTCAGGCGGCCGAAATGCTCGTACGGCGTGCGGTAGATCCCCATCTCGGCGCCGAGCTTCTCGGCGTACAGCGCCCAGCCCTCGCCGAACGCGCTGATGTAGCCGAGGCGGCGATAGAGCGGCTGCTCGCCCTGCTCCGCCGCGAGCGCGACCTGCAGGTGGTGCCCCGGCACCGCCTCGTGCAGCGTCAGGGCCGGCAATGCATAGAGCGGACGGCTCGCGAGCTTCGTCGTATTGACCCAGTAGTAGCCCGGCTCGTCGCTGCCGTAGGGCGCGCCGGCGTAACGCCCGGCGGTGTAGTACGGC
>DATLNY010000239.1:0-2262 GCA_035536495.1 Candidatus Saccharimonadia bacterium
GAACGTGAAGTTCGCGACCGGCGCGGCGTTGGCGACCGTCGAGACCGTGACGGCCTTCGTGATCGAGTTCGTCGCGCCGGCGTTGTCGGTGACCGTCAGCTGCACGTTGTACGTGCCGGCCGCGGCGTACGTCCTCGACGGGTTGGTCGCGGTCGAAGTCGTGCCGTCGCCGAAGTTCCACGAGCGCGACGCGATCGTACCGTCGCTGTCGGTCGAGCCGTCGGTGAAGTTCGCCGTGAGCCCGCTCGTCGTGAAGCTGAAGTTCGCACTCGGTGCGACGTTGCCGGTCGCCGGTGCGAAGCCGCCCTTGACGTAGACATCCACCGATTCGGCCGTGCCGCCGGTCTCGTCGCGGTTGTCGGTGTAGATCGCCATGATGTCGTTCAGCACCATGTCCATGCCGTTGTAGTCGCCCCACTCGAACGTATCGGTGATGTTCTTCGACGTCGTCGCGGTCAGACGCTGCGCGGTGCCCCACGTCTGCCCGCCGTCGCTCGACATCGAGTAGTACATGTCGGTTCCGGTCCGGTTCGTGCTGTGCCGCGTGTCGTAATACGCGACGAAGACGCGGCCGTTCTGGTCGACCGAGAGCCACTGGTTGAACCGGTCGACGCTCGAAACGTCGGCGGTCGAATGCGCGGTCGTGACGGTCCAGGTCGAGCCACCGTTGCGCGAATAGGCGACCTTGACGACGGCATGGTTCGCACTCGCCGTGTTGTTGTTCTCGGCCGTGCTCGTGTCGGTCCACGACGCGTAGATCGAGTTCGCGTACGGGCCCGACGAGCGGTCGACGTCGGCCGAGACGTAGACGAACGCGCGCCGCGTCTCGAACGCAGGAATCGGGAAGTCGAAGTCGGCGTTCGTCGCCGACACGGTGGTCGCGGCCGCGAACGACGCGCCGCCGTTGGTCGACTTCAGCACGCGGATCTGCTTCGCGTTGCTGCCACCCGAGGTCGTCGGGAAGAAGAAATAGACGTTGCCGGTCTTGTCGGACGTCACGTCGCTGCCGATGCCGCGGCTCGCGGAGTCGAGCGTCTGCGTCGTGCCCCAGGTCACGCCGCCGTCGGTCGAACGGTTGAACTTCTGCACGTTGCCGTCGTGCCACGCCATGTAGATGTTGCCGCGGTGCGCCGAGCCGACCTGGTAGTCGACGTGCATGTATTCCTTGTCGGACTGGTTCAGCGTCGACAGCGTCTTCGCGAGGTTCCAGGACGCGCCGTTGTCGGTCGAACGGTAGAACAGCACGTTCGTGCCGCTGCCGATGACGGTCGAAAGCGCGCCGGCGTACGCGACGGTGCCATCGGGCGACCACGCGACGGTCGGATCGCAGCAGGTGTTCGCGAGCGCGATCGGGCCGAGCCAGGTGACGCCGCCGTCGGTCGAGCGCCACATCTTCTGGCCGCTGCCGGGTCCGTTCGTGCCGGCGATGACGAGGTTCGAGTCGACCGGGTTGATCGCGACCGCCGATTCCGCCGCGCCCGCGGGCGTCGTGACGCGCCGCTCGACGCCGTTGAGGAAGTTCGGCGACGCGTCGCTCGAGGTCTCGCTCGAGATCACTTCGTAGCGGTTGTTGCCGAGGTCACGCAGCCCGCGATACACGCGCCCGTTGATCTCATAGCCGCCGTACTCGGCGAGGAAGCCGTTCAACGCGCTGCGCGGATATTGCGCAGGGCCTTCCGTCGGCAGGTTCGGGTTCGCCTTGCGCATCTGCACGCGATAGAACGCCGGAATCGGCGCCTGCACGTCGGCCTCGTTCGGCGACAGCAGGTCGACGTCTTCCTTCCTCAGCCGGTAATTGCGGTCGTCCCACGGACCGTGCCGGACGAGCTCGGGATAGCGCACGCGCTGGTCGATGCCGCGCGCCTGGCTGATGACGAACTCGATGACGTGGGCCGGAGGCCCCTTGCCATTGTTGTCCGGGTTGCCGTTGCCCGATCCGGGCACGGGTTGCGCGGGTGCCGCGCCGACGAATGCAATGCACAGCACGCACGCAGCGGCCAGCCGGCCGCGGAACGACTTCGTCATGGATTTCCCCACCATAGGATTTGTCGACTGACGGGCGCCCGCTCCCCGGTTCGCGCCGCCGCTTGTTTTCGCAAGTGCGATCGCTGCCTCGCGCTGCCCCCGCATCGCGGCCTTTTCCGCACTGCTTCGTCCCCGGCGTCCGGATCCGTCCGCGCCGGGGCGACGCGCCTGTATACGCGCGTCGCCGCGACAAGTCTTGCTGCAGTGCGGGGCAGAGCCCGGTACGCGCAGCCGTCG
>DATLNY010000240.1:0-2479 GCA_035536495.1 Candidatus Saccharimonadia bacterium
GAAACCGGTCGGGGCTTTCGCCCCTCCTACAGTGATTCCGTCCCGCCCTGCATTCCGTCAGCGCTCCGCGCGCCCGAGTATCGCGTGCAGCAGCACGTTCGCGCCGGCCTCGATCCACTCGGGCGTCGCGTCCTCGATCTCGTTGTGGCTGATGCCGCCGACGCACGGCACGAACACCATCGAGGTCGGCGCGACCTTCGACAGGTAGCACGCGTCGTGGCCTGCGCCGGAGACGATGTCGCGATGCGAATAGCCGAACCGCGTCGCGGCTGCTCGCACCGACGCGACGCATGCAGGGTCGAACGTGATCGGCTCGTAGTAGAAGATCTGCTCGAACTGCGTCGTCTCGAGCTTCGTCTCGACGGCGATCCGCACGAGGCCCTGGCGCAGCTCCGCGTCCATCTGCGCGAGCACGGCGTCCTCCGGATGGCGCAGGTCGATCGTGAAGAAGACACGGCCGGGGATCACGTTGCGCGAGTTCGGGTGGACCTGCAGCATCCCGACCGTCGCGCACGCGAACGGCGCGTGGCGGAAGCCGATCTCGTTGACGAGCTCGATCACGCGCGCGGCGCCGAGCAGCGCGTTGCGGCGCGTCGGCATCGGCGTCGGACCGGCGTGTGCTTCCTGGCCCGTGAACACGACCTCGTACCAGCGCTGGCCCTGCGCGTGCGTCACGACGCCGATCGTGAGGCCCTCGGCCTCGAGGATCGGGCCCTGTTCGATGTGCAGCTCGAACGCGGCGTGGATCGGACGGCCGCCGACCGGTGCATCGCCCGCGTAGCCGATGCGCTGCAGCTCCTCGCCCATCGTCCGGCCGTCGACGTCGGCGCGCGACAGGCCGTATTCGAGCGGGAACACGCCCGCGAACACGCCCGAGGCGACCATCGCCGGCGCGAAGCGCGAACCTTCCTCATTGGTCCAGATCACGGTCTCGATCGGCCGATCGGTCTCGATGTTCGCGTCGTTGAGCGTCCGGATCACCTCGAGCCCGCCGAGCACGCCGTAGATGCCGTCGAAGCGGCCGCCGGTCGGCTGCGAATCCGCGTGCGATCCCGTGATGACCGGGGCGAGCGATTCGTCGCGGCCCGCCCGGCGCGCGAACACGTTGCCCATTCGGTCGACCGTGATCGTGCAACCGGCTTCCTTCGCCCAGCGCACGAACAGGTTGCGGCCGTCACGATCGAGGTCGGTCAGCGCGAGGCGGCAGACGCCGCCCTTCGGCGTCGCGCCGATCTTCGCCATCTCCATCAGGGAGTCCCAGAGGCGCTGGCCGTTGACGGCGAGCGGCTTCGCGCCCACGTGCGCAACATCACGAGTTTCGGCTACCGCGCTCATCGGACGCACTCCCCACAATCCGTCATTCCCGCGAAGGCGGGAATCCATTCTTGGTTGGACGGCAAAGCAACATGGATTCCCGCTTTCGCGGGAATGACGGTGGGGAGGTGGCGACGCGACTGCCGAAGCATCATCACCCCCCCGTCGGCATCACGAACTGCGCGCCGGCGCGGATGCTCGTCGGCCAGCGTGTCGTGACGGCCTTGAGCTTGGTGTAGAAGCGCACGCCCTCGGGACCGTACACGTGGTGGTCGCCGAACAGCGACGCCCTCCAGCCGCCGAAGCTGTGGAACGCCGCGGGCACGGGAATCGGCACGTTGACGCCGACCATGCCGACCTCGACGCGGTGCACGAAATCGCGCGCGGCATCGCCGTCGCGCGTGAACAGCGAGACGCCGTTGCCGTACTCGTGCTCGTTGACGAGCTTCAGCGCGTCCTCGTACGTCGGGACGCGCACGATCGAAAGCACCGGCCCGAAGATCTCCTCGTCGTAGATCCGCATGCCGGGCTGCACGTGGTCGAACAGGCAGCCGCCGAGGAAGAAGCCGTCCTCGCAACCCTCGACGGTATGCCCGCGCCCGTCGACGACGAGGTTCGCGCCTTCGGACGCGCCGGTGTCGACGTAGCCCTTCACGCGATCGCGGTGCTGCGCGGTGACGAGCGGTCCCATGTCGATGCCGGCGTCGTGCCCCGAGCCGATCTTCAGCGCCTTGACGCGCGGGGCGAGCCGCGCGACGAGCGCGTCGGCCGTCGCATCGCCCACGGCGACCGCGACCGAGATCGCCATGCAGCGCTCGCCGGCCGAGCCGTAGCCCGCGCCCATCAGCGCATCGGCGGCCTGGTCGAGGTCGGCGTCGGGCATGACGACCATGTGGTTCTTCGCGCCGCCGAGCGCCTGCACGCGCTTGCCGTGGCGCGCACCGGTTTCATAGATGTATTTCGCGATCGCGGTCGAGCCGACGAAGCTGACGGCCTTGATGTCCGGGTGCGCGAGGATCGCGTCGACCGCAACCTTGTCGCCGTGCACGACCGAGAACACGCCGGGCGGAAGCCCCGCTTCCTCGAGCCATTGCGCAAGCAGCAGCGACGCCGACGGGTCGCGCTCGGACGGCTTCAGCACGAAGCAGTTCCCGCACGCGATCGC
>DATLNY010000241.1:0-4121 GCA_035536495.1 Candidatus Saccharimonadia bacterium
CCGAGATCGACACCGTCAACCTCTCGCTCGGCATCGACCGCACGCAGATCCAGACGTTCGAGGGCGTCACGCCGCAGCCGATCATCGACTACATCAACGCGCAAGGCCGCAAGACCTTCAACTCGTGGCGCCTCGAGGCGAGCTGGGCGCGCGATTCGCGCAACAAGTTCTTCGCGCCGACGCGCGGCACGTACCAGCGCCTCAGCGCGGAGGTCGCGCTGCCGGGGTCGACCGCCGAGTACTACAAGCTGTTCTACCAGTACGCGCACTATTTCCCGTTCTCGGACCTCTTCACGTTCCTCGTCTCGGCCGACATCGGCTATGGCGATGGCTACGGCACCGGCCCGGCTGGCGGAGTGCTGCCGTTCTACGAGAACTTCTATGCCGGCGGCGTTTCGGGCGTCGGCCGCGTGCGCGGCTTCGAGGACAACACGCTCGGCCCGTGCGACCTCGGCACCTCGCCGTTCAACACGCGCTGCCAGCCGCTCGGCGGCTCGTTCCTGACGGTCGGCGCAGTCGAGTGGATCTTCCCGACGCCGTTCGTCAAGCGCGGCGACGATTCGACGCAGTTCTCCGCGTTCGTCGACGTCGGCAACGTGTTCGAGGACTTCGACGCGTTCGACACGGGCGACCTGCGCGCTTCGGTCGGCCTGTCGTTCAAGTGGCAGGCGCCGGTCGGCCCGATCATCGTCAACATCGCGAAGCCGATCATCAAAGAGGACGGCGACCGCACCGAGACACTGCAGTTCGCGTTCGGAAACGCGTTCTGATCGAACGGCGCCAGGAGCGGGAGATGTGCTTAGCCACACTCATCCCGCGACGGCCCTTGGGGAAGGCCCGAGCGGAGACGAGCCGATACGCGCGGCGTGCCGCGCGCGTCGTCGCCGCGGCGTTGTTCGCGCTTTCGTTCGTGGTCGCGGCACAGCCCGCGCAGCCCGCGCGCATCGGCTACGTCGACATGCAGCGCCTCATCGACGGCTCGCCGCAGTTCATCGCGGGCCGCGAGGCGCTGCAGCGCGAGTTCACCGAGCGCGACGCCGCGCTGAAGGTCGACGAGTCGAGGCTCGCGCGGCTCGAGGCGGAGTTGAAGCGCGACGGCGTGACGCTGCCGGCGGCGACCGCCGATGCGCGGCAGCACGAGATCGACGCATTGCGACGCAGCATCGACCGCACCCGCACGAAGCTGCGGGACGATCTCAACAAGCGCCGCGAGGAGATGCTCGACGAGCGCTGGTCGGAGATCAACGACGTCGTGATCGAATATGCGCGCGAGCATCGGATCGACCTCGTCGTGCAGTCGCCCGTCATCTACGCGAGCGCGTCGATCGACATCACCGATGCGGTGCTCGAGCGGTTGAAGGCTGCGGCGCCGTCGGACGTTTCGGCCTCGCGCTAACCGTCACGATGCCGTTGTAGGAGGGGCCTCAGCCCCGACCGCTTCCGCGATCGGGCTGTCGGGGCTGAGGCCCCTCCTACACATGGCTACCGTTCCAGTTTCCGCACCCGTCGGGATGTTCCCCGGCTGCAACCCCCACGGCGCGCGAGAAAACGTCCCACAAATCGGCCGCAAGCGTCCGTACCTGCTACGATTTTCGGCCGGGGAACCGTCCGCATGCCCGAATCGACCTACACGCTGTCCGATCTCGCCGACCGGTTCTCGCTCGAGCTGCGCGGTGACGGCGCGCGCCGCGTGAGCGGCGTCGGCACGCTCGCGGCGGCGAACGAGGAGCAGGTGTCGTTCCTCGCGAACCCGGTCTATCGTCCGCTGCTGCGCGCGACGCGCGCCGCGGCCGTCGTGCTCGCCCCGAATTCGGCGGACGAAGCGCCCGGTGCCGCGCTGCTCAGCGGCAACCCCTACGCCGATTTCGCGCGGATCGCCGCGCTGTTCGAGCGCGCCACGCCCGAGCTGCGCGGGACCCACCCGAGCGCCGTCGTCGATGCGGCGGCGAGCGTCGACCCGAGCGCGTGGATCGGTCCGTTCTGCACGATCGCCGCCGGGGCGCGGATCGAAGCGGGTGCCTGTCTCGGGCCGCACTGCGTCATCGGCCCCGACTGCGTCGTCGGCGCGCAGTCGCGCCTCGTCGCGCGCGTCACTTTGGTCGAGCGCGTGACGCTCGGCCGGCGCGTGCAGATCCACCCTGGCGCGGTGCTCGGCGCCGACGGTTTCGGGCTCGCGATGGACCAGGGCCGCTGGCTCAAGGTGCCGCAGCTCGGCGGGGTAATCGTCGGCGACGACTGCGAGATCGGCGCGAACACGACGATCGACCGCGGCGCGATCGGCGATACCGTCATCGAGGAGGACGTGCGCCTCGACAACCAGATCCAGATCGGCCACAACGTGCAGATCGGGGCGCACACCGCGATGGCGGGCTGCGTCGCGGTCGCTGGCAGCGCGAAAATCGGGCGTTACTGCCTGATCGGCGGCGCGGCCGGCATCGTCGGCCACATCACGCTCGCGGATCGGGTCACGATCACCGCGATGAGCCTCGTGACGCATTCGATCCGCGAGCCGGGGGAGTATTCGTCCGGCACGCCGATACAGGACAATCGCACCTGGCGCCGCAACGCGGCCAGGTTCCGCCACCTCGATGCGCTGGTTCGGCGCGGCTTCGGGGACAAGAACGATGAATGACGAGAGCCCGATGAACCAGGAAACCCGCGCCGCCGTGACGTTGCCGATCGACGTCAACCGCATCGTCCAGATGCTGCCGCATCGATTCCCGTTCCTGCTGATCGACCGCGTCATCGCGTTCGAGCCGCACAAGCGGCTCACCGCGATCAAGAACGTCACGATCAACGAGCCGTTCTTCCAGGGCCACTTCCCGAACCACCCGGTGATGCCCGGGGTGCTGATCATCGAGGCGCTCGCGCAGGCCTCGGGCGTGCTCAACGCGCTGTCGAACACCGGCAGCGCCGACGACCACAAGCTCTACTACCTCGTGAAGGTCGACAACGCGCGCTTCTCGCGCATCGTCGTGCCCGGCGACCAGCTGACGCTCGAGGTCGAACAGAAGCGCATGCTGCGGCGCATGGGGCTGTACCTCGGCGTCGCGAAAGTGGACGGACAGGAAGTCGCGTCGGCCGAGATCCTCTGCGCCGAGGGCGGCCGCTGATGGCCGCGATCCCGAAGGGCGCGGCGGCTTCCGCGAACCGCGGCGTGTCGATCCATCCGACCGCACAGATCGATCCCGGCGCAAAGCTCGGCACCGGCGTCACGATCGGCGCGTTCTGCGTGATCGGGCCGCGCGTCGAGCTCGGCGACGGCACCACGGTCGGGCCGCACGTCGTGATCGACGGCCCGACGCGGATCGGCGCGAACAACCGGATCTTCCAGTTCTCCTCGATCGGCGGCGCGCCGCAGGACAAGAAGTACGCCGGCGAGCCGACCGAGCTCGTGATCGGCGACAACAACATGATCCGCGAGTTCGTGACGATCAACCGCGGGACGTCCCAGGACACCGGCGTCACGCGCATCGGCGACGACAACTGGATCATGGCGTACGTGCACATCGCGCACGACTGCATCGTCGGCTCGCACACGATCTTCGCGAACGCCTCGTCGCTCGCGGGGCACGTCTGCGTCGACGACTACGTCATCCTCGGCGGTTTCACCCTCGTGCACCAGTTCTGCCAGATCGGCGCGCACGCGTTCACCTCGATGGGCTCGATCATCAACCGCGACGTGCCGCCCTACGTGACGGTGGCCGGGAATTTCGCCGAGCCCAAGGGCATCAACACCGAAGGCCTGAAGCGTCGCGGCTACACGCCCGAGCGCATCACGTCGATCAAGCGCGCCTACAAGACGCTCTACAAGTCGGGGCTCACGCTCACCGAGGCCAAGGCCGAGCTCGGCCGCCAGGCGGTCGAGACCGCGGAGGTGCGTCCCCTGCTCGCCTTCCTCGAGGCCTCGACGCGCGGCATCCTGCGGTGAGCCGGCCCCCGCGCATCGCCATCGTCGCCGGCGAGGCGTCCGGAGACCTCCTCGGCGCGGACCTGATCCGCGCGGTGAGGTCGCGCTGGCCGGATGCCGAGTTCCACGGCATCGCCGGCCCCAAGATGATCGCGGAGGGCGCCCGCAGCCTCTACCCGATGGAGAAGCTCGCGGTGCGCGGCTACGTGGA
>DATLNY010000242.1:0-2975 GCA_035536495.1 Candidatus Saccharimonadia bacterium
GCCGTGCAGGTACACCGTGTCCTTCGTGAACGCCGAGCCGCCCTCGAGCGGCGCGCCGCGGAACACGCGCATCGACGAGTTGAAGCTGTCGGATTCGGTCTGGCCCGAGTCGATGAAGAACTTGAACACGTCGATGAAGTCGGCGCCCTTCAGCGCGAGGTCGATGCCGATGATGCGCAGCGAGATGCGCTTCATGCGACCGATGTCGATCGAGCCGGTGATGAGCTCCGCGAACGTCGCGAGCCCTTCCTGCGTCGCGGTGATGCGCGGCGAGTTCAATCCGAACGTCGCGAGGTTTGGCTGCTCGCGCCCGTTCAGTGCCGTCAGCGTGTGCACGAACGCCTCGTGCTCGAGCAGCTGGTGGCGGTCGTATTCGGTGAACGCGGTCGCCGAGCGCAGCCGGATCCGCGTCGTGCCGGCCGCGGCCTTCGCGATCAGCGTCGGGTCGATCTCGATGCGCACCTTGTGGTGGACGAAGAACGCGTTCATGCGCTCCTCGAGCTCGGCCTTCAGCGTCTCGGCGGAGAGCACGTAGTCGGCCTCGACCGAGCCGAGCTCCTTCGAAAGCTCGTCGGCGAGGAAGATGAAATGGCGCGCCGCGTCGATGTTGTGCAGCTCGGCGCCCGGCAGCATGTCGCCGGGCTTGCCGAACAGGCGGATCGAGTGCTGCGTCATCTCGGGCGTGCCGAGCGTGTCGAGCAGGTGCGTTGCGATCTCGAACGACTCGGCCGTGCGCCAGATGTAGTCCGCGACGGGATGGTCGCCGTAGGTCTTGCACGCGGCCTGGATCGCGTCGATCTCGGCGCGCACTGCGTCGAACTCGAAGGTCGGGTACTCGATCGCGGGCAGCTTCATCCGCTGCTTGCGGTAGCGCTCGATGAACTCGGTCTGGATCGTCGCGGGCCAGCTCACCGCGGAAAGCAGGCGGATGCCGCGGACCGCGGTGACGAGCCGGCGGTCGATCGCGGCGAGCTCCGCGAGCACCGGGTCGGATGCCGCCGGCTTCACCTCGACCTCATCCTCAACGGTGGCCATATTTCTCGACCAGCCGCTTGCCGAGCGCCTTGTCCTGCACGCGCGCGTCGGCCTTCCTCTTCAGCGCGTCGGCGGCGCCGCGCGCAACGTGGATCTCATCGCGAAGCTTGAGATAATGCGCGTAGCGGTCCGCTTCGATCTCGCCCGACGCGAGCGCCGCGAGGATGCGGCAACCCGGCTCGTTCCCGTGGCTGCAGTCGCTGAAACGGCACGCGTCGCCGAGCGCTTCGATGTCGGCGAATTGCGTCGCGTCGAAACGCTCCTCGCCGGTCAGCTTGAGCTCGCGCATGCCGGGCGTGTCGATCATGCAGCCGCCCTGGGGCAGCATGATCAGCGCGCGATGGGTCGTCGTGTGGCGGCCGCGGCTGTCATGGCCGCGTACGCCCCCGGTCTTCTGCTTCTCGATGCCGAGCAGCGTGTTCGTCAGCGTCGACTTGCCCGCGCCCGACGAGCCGACGAGCACCGAGGTGTCGCCGAGCCGCAGGTACGGCGCGAGCAGCGCGGCGGTGGCGGGATCCTTCGAGTTGACGACGTGCACGACCGCGCCGACGCCCGCGATCGCCTCGATCTCGAGGCGGTACTTTTCGGGATCCTCGACGAGGTCGCGCTTGGTCAGCAGCACGACCGGCAACGCGCCCGAGCCCTGCACGAGCAGGAGGTAGCGCTCGATGCGCCGCGGGTTGTAGTCGTGGTCGAGCCCGCAGACGATCAGCACATGGTCGACATTGGCGGCGATCGGCTGCGTCTCGTAGCGCTCGCCTGCGGCTGCGCGCGTGAGCAGCGTGCGGCGCGGCAGGATCGATTCGATCAGCGGCGGCGTCCCGGGCGCGAGCACGACCCAGTCGCCGACTGCCGCTTTCTCGCGCGGGTCGGTGCCCGCGCGAATCATGGTGGCCGGCGCCTGCACCGGGAATTCGTCGACCCCGTCGTGCACGCGATAGCCGCTGCGATGCTGGGCGATCACGCGCGCGATACGGTGCGCGGTGGCAAGCTCGGCGGGTACCCCCGGCGCGTCGCTGTCGCGCCAGCCGATGCGGCGCAAGGCTTCGTATTCGCGTTCGCGGTCGGAATTCGGGCTCACGCGGTCGATTCTAGCCTTGGAGGCGCAATGCGCGTTGTCGACACCGTGGTGTTGTGGGTCGCCGGGCTGTCGTTGCTCGGCTTCGGGATCGCGTTCTGCGTCGCGCCGCTCGCGACGTTCGCGGCAGCCGGGCTCTTGCTCGAAGGGCCGGTTGCCGCGACCGAGCTGCGCGCGTTCTACGGCGGGCTCGAGCTCGCCCTCGGCGGGCTGATGCTCGCCTGCGCGATGCGGCCGGCGCGACGGCGCGACGGGCTCGTGCTCGTGTTCGCGGTGTTCGCCGGGATCGGCGTCACGCGCCTTTTCGCGATGCTTGCCAGCGGGGCCGACACGAGTTTCCTGCGGGCAGCCCTGGCGACCGAGCTTGCGCTCGCGCTGCTTGCGGGCTTTGCGTTGATGCGTAGGAGCTGATTGTGCGCCTGCGGCGGGCCATCCATGGCCCGTGGAACCTCTCCCTGAGCGAGAACCCGGCCACGTCCCTGTGGTCCGGGTGGGGGGACGAAGCGGCGAAGCGCTCGCCGCGGATCAAGGGTCGTTCGCGGCGATCGCCTTTTCGGGCGGCGGCGCGTTGACGACCGCGACCTTGTCGCCGTCCTTCAGCGCCGACTGGCCCGTCGTGACGACGCGAGCGCCGGCTTCGAGGCCCGACAGGACCTGCACGAGCGACCCGATCTCGTGGCCGAGCAGCACGACGCGCTCGTCGACGACATTGCCCTCGACGACGAACACGCGGTTGCGCTGCGCGTCGGCGATGACGGCGGCCTTCGGCACGAGCGTCGCTGCAGCGATCTGGTCGAAGCTGACCCCCACGCGCACGAACATGCCCGGGCGCAGCGCGAGGTCGTCGTTGTCGAGCGCGAGT
>DATLNY010000243.1:0-2596 GCA_035536495.1 Candidatus Saccharimonadia bacterium
ATCGGGCGAGACGTCGTGCACGAGCTGCGCGCGTTTTCCGCCGAGCTCGGTATGCGTGAGTTGCTCCGGTGCGCCCGTCCCGTCCGCGCGGCGACGCCAGATCGACGGCGGCGGCTCGCGTTGGCGCGAATAGATGATGTACTCGCCGTCCGGCGTCCAGGTCGGGAAGATGTTCTCGTACTGCTCGGTCAGTCGCGTGAGCTGCTTTCGCGCGAGGTCGTAGATCCAGAGGTCGTCGTCCGCGGCAGAAATCTGGAACACGACGCGGCGGGCGTCGGGCGAAAGCTGGTGTCGCGCGTAGAACCGGATCGGCAGGCCGAGCGGCTCGACGCCGCCGGCGCGGTCGACGATGACCATCTCCCTCAGATCGACGCCCTGGCTGCCGAGCATGCGCACGCTGACGCCGGGCGCGAACGCATACTGGGCCGCGCCGACAGCGGGCGAATACGCCACGCCTTCGTAGATCGGCCTCGGCGCGCCGCGCAATGCCACGCGTTCCGTGTCGAACCCCACGCCGTAGATCGTGCCGGCGCGTGCGTAGTACAGCGTGCCGTTGAACACGCGCGGATCGGTGCCGCCGTCGACCAGCAGCGTGCGCTTGCCGCTCGCGGGATCCCATGCGTAGATGCGGGCTGCGTCGAACGTATCGGCCGACTCGACCTCCGCAACGTAGAGGATCAGCTTCGTGCCCGGTACCGAGGCCGGCCAGACGTGGCTCCCCTCGCCGCCGTCGAAATCCGGGAACGTCAACTGCTTCGCCTCGCCTCCCGAGGGCGATAGCTGCCACAGCCCGGTGCCGGGGAACGGGGAATAGACGATCGCATCCTGCTCGGCCCACATCGAGCCGCCGAGATGATTGGGCGCCTCGGAGATGATCGACGAGCTGCCGCCGCCGACGGCGACCTTGCGCAACTCGAATCCATTCGCGAAGAACAGGATCCACTCGCCGTCGGGCGAGAACACGGGGTTGGTCGGGTTCTCGGTACCCGGCAGCGCGACGGTCTCGCGCGTCGCGAGCGTGCGCAGGTACAGCAATTGTTTCCCGCCCGCTTGTCCGGCGAAGACGATCCGGGCGCCGTCGGGCGAGAGCGCGAATGCGTGCATCGGGAAGATGTGGAACCACAGCCGCTCGGCCGGCGCGATCGAAAGCTCTGCGCGCAGCGCGAGCGGTGCCGACGTGTCGGCCGTGCCGGCCGTCGCCGCGCCGGCCGTGCCCGCCGTGTCCGCCGTGTCGGTCGTGTCCGACGTGCCTTGGCGGCCGACCCACCACGAGAGCGCGGCGACGGTGACGAGCATCGCCAGCACGCCCGCTACCGGCGCGACGCGGCCTCGACGCGGCGTCGGGGCAGGCGCGCGATCGTCATCCGGACGATGCGCGAGCTCCGCGAAATCCCGTGCGAGATCCTGCGTCGAGCCATAACGGTCTGCCGCATTCTTCGCAAGACAGCGCTGCATGAGGCGCAGGAAACCGGGCGGCGTCGACGGGTCGAGCGCGGTCCCGAGCGGCGGCGTGTCGCGCAGCACCGCCGCGACCGTTTCGGCGTTCGTGTCGCGCGCGAACGCGGCGCGCCCGGTCGCCGCCTCGTAAAGCACCGCACCGAGCGCGAACTGGTCCGAGCGGAAGTCGATCGACTCGCCGGCCGCCTGTTCGGGCGACATGTACGGCGTCGTGCCGATGACGTGCCCGGGCTGGGTCTGCGTCGACGTCTGCGTCGCGTCGCCCGCCGGGGTGTCGTCGGCGAGCAGCTTCGCGATGCCGAAGTCGAGCACCTTGGCGTAACCGTCGCGTGCGATCAGCACGTTCTCGGGCTTGAGGTCGCGGTGCACGACACCGGCGGCATGCGCGTGCGCGAGCGCGCTCGCGAGCTCCGTCGCGAGCGCCACGAGGCGCCGCGGCTCGAGCGGGCCGTGCGCGATCGTCTCGCGCAGCGTGCGGCCCTCGACCCACTCCATCGCGAGCCAGGGACGTCCATGCGCGACGCCGCCGTCGAGCAGCTGTGCGATGTTCGGGTGCTTCAGCGTGGCGAGGATGCGGCGCTCGCGGCGAAACCGCGATTCCACCTCGGAGTTTTCGAGGTCGGAACGGATCAGCTTCAGCGCGACGCGCTGCGTGAAGTCGCCCTCGACGCGCTCGGCGAGCCACACCGAGCCCATGCCGCCGCGGCCGATCTCGTGCACGAGCGCGAACGCGCCGTAGCGATCGCCGGCCGCCGCCGTGGCCGCCGTCGCGCTCAAGCTGCGGTACCCCCGAGCGCGGTCGAAAGGACCGCACGCGCCTTGCGCCAGTCGCGGAACACCGTGCGCTCCGAGGTCGCGCGCAGGACCGCGATTTCGGCAAACTCGAGCCCCGCGAACAGGTGCAGCTCCGCGACCTCGGCGAGTCGCGCATCGAGCGTCGCGAGCGACGTCAGCGCGGCGTCGAGGTCGATGAGGTCCAGCGCGGATGCATCTGCCGACGCGAGCTCGAGCGGGCCGTCGCCGTCGAGCGTGCGGCGCAGGCCCGCGCCGGGGCGTTTCGCGGCGCCCGCTGCGCGCGCGCGATCGACGAGGATCTGCCGCATCGCACGCGCGGCGAGGCTGAAGAAGTGCTCGCGAT
>DATLNY010000244.1:0-2139 GCA_035536495.1 Candidatus Saccharimonadia bacterium
GCACGAAGTCGTAGAGCTCGTTGGCCACGAGTTCCGTCGCCTGAATCACCTTGCTCCCAACTTCGGCGGTTCCACTCGGCTTGGAAGCAACCCATGCGGCCGGGCTCAACGCGTCGAGCGCTTCTCGGAACAATCCGATGAGATGAATCTCGAGGCCGCCTTCGATCAGCGTGCGCGCAAGCCCGAGCGCGGTGCGGCGCAACGAGAACGGGTCCTTGTTGCCGGTCGGCTTCTGCCCGATCGCGAACGCGCCGGCGAGCGTGTCGGCCTTGTCGGCGACCGCGAGCACGCGGGCAATGCCGCCCTCGGCGATCGCATCGCCGGCGAATCGCGGCGCGTAGAACTCGTCGAGCGCGCGCGCGACCTCGGGCTCCTCGCCTTGCGCGGTCGCGTAGTAGCGCCCCATCGTGCCTTGCAGCTCCGGGAACTCGCCGACCATCCGCGTCATGAGGTCGCAGCGCGACAACGCCGCGGCGTGCGTTGCGAGCGCGCCGTCGACGTGCACGCGGTTCGCGACCTGGCGCGCGAGCTCGGCGACGCGGCACGTCTTGTCCCACAGCGTGCCGAGCTTCTGCTGGTACGTGACGCGCTCGAGCGCCTTCTGCTGGTGCGCGAGCGGGGACTTCAGGTCCTCGTCGTAGAAGAACGCGGCGTCGGCGAAGCGCGGGCGGATCACGCGCTCGTAGCCGCGGCGGATCTCGTCCGGATCGCGGCTGTCGATGTTCGCGACGCCGACGAACCGCTCCGTCAGCGCGCCGTCGCCGTCGACGATCGGGAAGAACTTCTGGTTCGACTCCATCGTCGTGACGAGCGCTTCCTGCGGCACGCGCAGGAACGACTGCTCGAATGCGCAGCTGATCGCGACCGGCCACTCGGTGAGGTTCGACACTTCCTCGAGCAGCGCGTCGGAAATCCGTGCGCTGCCGCCGGCTTTCGCGGCGATCGCCTCGACCTGCGCGCGGATGCGCGCCCGGCGCTCGTCGGGATCGACGACCACGTGCGCGGCGCGCAGCGCCTCGACGTAGTCGCGCGGGTGCGCGATCCAGACCGGCTTCGGATGGTGGAAGCGATGCCCGCGCGAGAGGCGGTCCGACTTCAGCCCGAGCACCTCGGCGTCGACGATCGCGTCGCCGTGCAGCAGCACGAACCAGTGCGCGGGGCGCACGAACGCGATGTCGCGGTCGCCCCAGCGCATCGGCTTCGGGACCGGCAGCGCCGTGAGCGCTTCCGACACGATCGCCGGCAGCAGCGTCGACGTCGCCTCGCCGGGCTTCACCGCGCGGTGGACGTACCACGCGCCCTTGTCGGTCTCGAGCTTCTCGAGCGCGTCGACCGCGACGTTGCAAGACGCGGCGAATCCCTCGAGCGCCCTGCTCGGCTTGCCGTGCTCATCGAATGCGGCGGCGACTGCGGGCCCGCGGCGCTCCTGCGCCTGGTCGGGCTGCTGCGTCGCGAGCGCTTCGACCAGCACGGCGAGCCGGCGCGGCGACCACAACGCGCGCGCGCTTTCGTGCGCGATGCCGCGCTTCGCAAGTCCGGCGACGATGCCGTCGCGAAACGCCGCCGCGAGCCCCGGCAGCGCCTTCGGCGGCAGCTCCTCGGTGCCGATCTCGACGAGCAGCGGCGGCGCGCTCATGCCGCCGCCCGTTTCGCGAGGCCCGGGAACCCGAGCTTCTCGCGCTGCGCGTAGTACGCCTCCGCGACGCCCTTCGCGATCGCGCGGACGCGCAGGATGTAGCGCTGGCGCTCGGTCACGCTGATCGCGCGACGCGCATCGAGCAGGTTGAATGCGTGCGACGCCTTGCAGACCTGCTCGTACGCCGGCAGCGGCAGCCCGGCGGCGACGAGATTCTTCGCCTCGCCTTCGCACGTGTCGAACCAGCCGGTCAGCGCCTCGACGTTCGCGTGCTCGAAGTTGTATGCGCTCTGCTCGACCTCGTTCTGGTGATAGACGTCGCCGTACGTGACGACGCCCTGCTCGCCGCGCGTCCAGACGAGGTCGAAGACGTTGTCGACACCCTGCAGGTACATCGCGAGCCGCTCGAGCCCGTACGTGATCTCGCCCGTGACGGGCTTGCAGTCCATGCCGCCCGCCTGCTGGAAGTACGTGAACTGCGTGACCTCCATGCCGTTCAACCA
>DATLNY010000245.1:0-7932 GCA_035536495.1 Candidatus Saccharimonadia bacterium
AGGGGCCTCAGCCCCGACAGCCCGATCGCGACGCCCTCAACCCTCGACCAGCCACTCCACGCGCTGCGACCCGAACCGCCCCTGCGCGAGGTGCTTCAGCAGCACCGGCAAGATTTCGCCGAGGGTCCGGTCGAGGCGATACGGCGCATTGACGATCGCAATGCCGCAACCGTTCAGGCGCAATGCCGAGTTCGCCGGATGCACGAGCAACTCCGCGACGAGAATCTTCGGCATCCCCGACTGGCGCAGGAAACGCAGGAAAGGCGCGACGTGCTGCGCGAGCTTGATCGGATACCAGATCGCGTAGACGCCGGTCTTCCATCGCGCGAACGCGCCCTCGAGCGCGTCGGCGATCGCATCGAACTCGAGCGACTGCGACTCGAACGGCGGATCGATCAGCGCGAGCCCGCGGCGGGGCGTCGGCGGCAGTAGCGCGCGCAGCGCCTGATAGCCGTCGCGACGGTGGATCGCGACGCGCTTGTCGCCAAGGAACAGCCTGCGCAATGACTCGGTTTCGACGTCCTGCACTTCGCACAGCACGAGGCGATCATCCGGACGCGTCAGCAGCGCGGCGATCAACGGCGAGCCCGGGTACGCCGTCAGCGCGCCGCCGCGTTCCGGTGCGAGCGAGCGCACGAGGTTGAGGTAGACGTGCAGCGTCGCCGGAAGGCGCGTCGCGGCGAGCAGCCGTGCAATGCCCTCGCGGTGCTCGCCGGTCTTCTTCGCTTCCTCCCCCGCGAGGTCGTAGCGGCCGGCGCCGGCGTGCGAGTCGAAGTAGCTGAAGGGGGAATCCTTCTGCTTCATCGCCTCGAGCAGCGCGACGAGCACCGCGTGCTTCGCGACGTCGGCGAAATTGCCGGCATGGAAGGCGTGGCGGTAGTTCAATCCGGCCCCGGTTCTCGGCGTGCGACGGCTGCCCGAGTATAGCGATCGGCCGGCCCACGCGTTGACGAAAAAAACGCCGCCCGTGGGCGGCGTTCGTCGTCTTGTCGCAGCGAGCGCGGCGTCCGGGCGGACGCCGCGTCGCTTCCCGCGTCAATCGAGCCCGAGACGCGCCCTTGCGCCGGCCGCCGGATTCTCGAAGCCATCGCTGAAGATGAATTCGGTGCCGACCAGATGCGAGGTCGCGGCCTGGTTGTTCGTCGGTACCGCGTCGGCCGGTGTCGCGACGGTGATCGTCGCGAGCGTGTCGATCGGCGTGCCGACCGCCGTGCCGGCCGGGACATCGGCCGTGATCACGTAGGAGACACCCGTACCGCCGTTCAGCGCGATCGCGTGGTTCGGCGCGCCCGTCCCGTTCGCGGGACACACCGAGCCGGCTTCACCGACGCAGACCCAGGCCACGTTCGTGAGCAGCGGGGACAGCGTGAAGGTGAACTGCGCGCTCGCGACATTGACGCCGGCCGTGAGGTTCTCGACCGCGACTTCCCACGCCATGCGCTTGCCCGCGAGCACCGGTGCGTTGGTCAGCATGTTCGCGACCGCGAGGTCGACCGGCGTATCGCCGGCCGAATCGTTGTCGGCGATGCTGACGGTGACACCGCCGATCGCGACGGCGTCGTATCCGCCGCCGACGGCGCCGTGCGTGATCGCACCCGAATGCGGGCCCTCTTCGACGCCGTCGTCGACCGCGCTGACCGCGACGGTCTTCGGCGTGCTCCAGTCGGTCGAGTCGAACGAGACGCTCGGCGGCGCGACACCGACCTGCGCGTTCGGCGTCACGGTGATCGTGACGGTCCCCGTCGGCTGTGACGTCAGCACGAGCGTGTAGCTGTCGCCCGCGCCGCCCTCGGAAACGCTCGTCGTGCCGCCCGACTGGTTGACGACGACACCCGCGGTGTCGTTGTCGCCGATCGTTGCGGTGACGCCGGCGATCGTGACGCCGTCGTAGCCGCCGCCGGTCGCCGAGTGCGTGATCGCACCGTTGTGCGCGCCTTCCGCGACCGCGTCGTCGACGGCCGTCACGGTGACGGTCTTCGGCGAATTCCAGTCCGCCGTCGTGAAGCTGACGTTGCCCGAGGTCGAGAGCTGCGCCTCGGGCGAGACGCTCACGGTCACGCCCGCGGTCGGCTGCGAGGTCAGCACGATCGTGTACGTGTCGGTCGCGGCGCCCTCGGCGACCGCGGTGCCGCCATCCGACTGCGTGATCGTGACGCCGGTGGTGTCATTGTCGCCGATGCTCGCCGTGACGCCCGTGATCGGGACCGCATCGTAGCCGCCGCCGGACGCGGCGTGCGTGATCGCGCCCGTGTGCGCGCCCTCGGCGACTGCATCGTCGACGGCGCTCACGGTGACGGTCTTCAGCGTGTTCCAGTCGGTCGCATCGAACGTGACCGGGGCCGGCGCGGCGCCGAGCTGCGCGTTCGGCGTCACGCTGATCGTGACGGTGCCCGTCGGTTGCGACGTCAGCTGCAGCGTGTAGGTGTCCGTCGAGCCGCCCTCGGCGACTATCGTCGAGCCGCCCGACTGCACGAGCGTGACGCCCGCCGTGTCGTTGTCGCCGATCGTCGCCGTGACGCCGGCGACCGCGACGCCCGTGTAGCCGCCGCCAGATGCGGTGTGCGTGATCGTGCCCGAATGCGCGCCCTCGGCGACAGCATCATCGACCGCCGTGACGGTCACGTTCTGCGCGACGTTCCAGTTCGCCGACGTGAACGTGAGGTTCCCCGAGGTCGTGAGCTGCGCATCCGGAGCCACCGCGATCGTGACGTTGCCGCTCGGCTGCGAGGTCAGCACGATCGAGTACGTGTCGGTCGCGGCGCCCTCCGCGACGGTCGTGTTGCCGTCGCTCTGCGTGACGCTCACGCCCGGTGGGACGACGACGCAACCGCCGCTGCCGGCGCTGCAGATCGCAGGCAGGCGCGACGCAGTGAGCTTCGTGCCGGGTGCGAGGTTCGCGTTGTTGAACGCGAACTGCGTGAATCGAGTCCCGGTCGATGCAGCCTGCACGCCGATCGTCGCACCGGCTGCATTCGCCGCGGCGTTGACGCCGGTGAGGGCGTAGACGTAGTCGAAGCTGTCGCTGCCTTCGCGGAAGACGATCGCCGCGCGATTGTTGTTCGTCGCGACCGCGCCGTCGCCACGAACGCGGCCGCGCCACTCCACGATCCACGTGCGGTTGGGCGCCGTGCCCTCGAGTCGCGTGTAGATGCCCGCGTCGGGCGCGACGTTGACGGTGTCGGCGGCGTCGAGCCGCCAGTCGTCCCATTGCAGGAACAGCGTCGCGGCCGCTGCGGGGAACGAATTGGCGCCGGGTGCCGCTCCCGCTGCGGGCAGCGTCGAGTTTCCGGCATCCGTCGCGCCTTGGTTGCTGCGGAACTGCAGGTTGCCGTTGCTGCTCGCGCGCAGCGTCGCGCCGCCGTTGACCGCCGTGTCGTAGATCGAGAAGGCGAAGCCGGCCGGCACGACGAGATCGACGAGCCCGTCGTCCTGCTGGCTGCCTGACACGAGCGTCATGAGGCTCGTCGCGGGCAGCGTGCCGGTCGACGTCGTGAACGTGTAGTTCTGCGCGAGCGCGCGACCGACCGGCACGCTCGCGGTGCCGGCGAACGGCGAGCCTGCGCCGCCGCTGTACGTCACGCTCAACCCGAGATCGACGTTCGAGAAGCAGGTCAGCTGATTCGTGCTCTCGATCTGAAACGCGAGCGCATTGTCGCGCGCCTCGCCGGGCGGGATATCGGGATACGCGCTCGTCGCGCGCCTGATCGTGACGTTCGGGTTCGTCGTCGAGACTACCGCGTCGACACCGGTCGCCGGGATGTTGCCGTTGTTCCGGACGCTGACGAACACGTCGTTGCATTCGTTCGGCTCGAGCAGCCCGTTCCCGGTCGAAACGCGCGTGCTCGCGACAACAAGCGAGATCTGCGGGTCGCCGACCACGACCGAGAACTGCCGCGTTTCGGCCGCGCCGCACGTGTCGGTCACCGTCGGGCGGATCGTGTAGGTGCCGTTCGGCGTCGTGGCGCCGGTCACGACCGTGACGACGCCGTCCGCGGCGATCGAGACCGTGCCGCCGCCCGGGAGCGTCGTCGGCGTGACGGATGCGCCCGAAAAGTTGCCGTTCGCATCGGCGCCGAGCTGATCGGGCGTCGCGAGCCGGGTCTGGTTCGTCACCGCGTTGAGCGTCGGGTACGCGCCGAGCGTCGGCGTGCGGTTCGCACCGACGTTGACGTTGACCTCGGCGCTGCGCACGCCGCCACCGCTGTCGGTCACGCTGAGCACGACCGGGTAGACCTTGTTGCCGTTGGTCGGTGTGACGAGGCTGCAGTCCGCCGTAGCCGACAGCGTCACGCTGCCGTTGACGTTCTGGACCGACACTGTGAGCTCGGACGGCGCGCCGCTGACCGAGACGGACAGCGCGGACGCCTGATCCTGCACGTCGGAGACCGTCGCGACGACGGCGCTCGCAGTCGGACTGCCCTGGCGCGTGGTGACCGAACCCGTGACCGTGATCGACGGCGGCGTGTTGCCCGACGTCGTCATCGTGAAGTTCGCGTCCGAGATGTCGAAGAAGATGTTGCCGACCGCCTCGATCTTGATGCGCGCCTGCGTGGTCGTGATGGCGGGCAGCGGGACGCTCTCGGTGCCGTCGTTCGCCGTGCTCTCGGCGAGCACGTGCGGGAACGTGTAGCCGCCGTCGGTCGAGAGCGAAATCTTGACGTTCGCGGCATTGATCGGCGGGATTTGCGTGCCGAGGAAGTTCCAGGTCACCGTGGTCGCGAAACCCGCCGCGAGCGTCACTGCGGTGTTCGGCGACGTGACCGCGAATGGGGCGGGGAGGCTGACGACCGTCAGCTGCGTGGCCGCCTCGTTCGTGCCGCCGCCGCCGGCGCGGTTGTCGCGGACCGTGACGCGGAAATCGAGCGTACGCGCCGCGGTCGGCAGCGCCTCGCCCGTGAAGTACACGGGCGTCGTCGTGCCCGGCAGCGGCGCCGTCGCAGGCACCACGTTCGCGTTGTTGAGGATGTAGCGCAGGCTCGGGAACACGCGGGACGGGCTCGTCGAGGGCACGAACGAGCGGAACAGCGGCCCGTTCGGCGCAGCGGGATTGAGCACGCCTTCCGCGTTCGGCGTGGCCCCGAGGTCGAACTGCTCCCAGATGTAGGTCAGCGCGTCGCCGTTGGCGTCGCTGCCAACGGCCGTCAGCGCGAATGGCGTCCCGCTCGGAATCGTGAACGCAGCGGTCGTCGTAACGGTGGGCGCCGCATTGCCAGTGGACGGCGTGGTACCGCAGGTGCCGCCCGCCCCGGTCGTCGTGAACGTGAGGATCTCGTTGAGGCTGACGCGATGGAAATAGTCCTCGCTGTTGGGCTGAAGGTTGTCGAGGCCGCAGATCCCGGCGTAAGCCTGGATCGTGATGCCGCTCCCGGGTTCGTAGGCGGCTGGCGCCGAGCGGTTCGGCGGCGCACAGTTGAGGCCTGAGCCGTTGAACGTATGGAGGCCATTGAACTGATGCCCCATCTCGTGCGCGACGTAGTCGACGTCGAAGCCGTCGGCGACCGGTGCGGGGTTGCCGGTGAGGCCACGCGCCTTGCTCGTTCCGCACACGCTGCCGAGCTGCGCAACGCCGCCGCCGCCGGTGCCGACGAGGTGGCCGATGTCGTAGTTGGCGGCGCCGATCCGCGAGTTGATCGCGGTCTGGTTCGCGTTGAGGTCGCTCGATGTGTTCGTGTACGGGTCGGTGGCCGGATCGGTGAAGATGATGAGGTCGTTGGTCGCGACGAGCACCATGCGCACCGCGACTTCGCGTTCGTAGAGCCCGTTGACGCGGTTCATCGTCGTGACGATCGCGGCGAGGCCGTCGACGACCGTGCCGCCGTGGTACTGCGTGAATTCGCCGGTCGCCGCGACCGCGAGCCGGTAAGTTCGCAACGTGCCGCCGGAAGCAAGCTTGGCGTGCGCGAACACGTGGCTCTTCGCATCGACTTCCTCGCCGGTCACTTCGCAGATCATGCGTCGGTCGTCGACGTGGTCACGCTTGTGGTAGGCGATGTAGTGGTCGACGTCGCCAGGCTGGTACGGATCGACGTAAACCGTGCCTTCGCTCGAGATGACCTGAGCGTGGAATCCGCGCGGGGTCAGGTCGAAGCGCACCGTCGCGGTCGGATCGTCGACGCCCTGGCCGAGCCAGGTGCGGATCTCGGGATATTTCGCGGCGAGCCCCGGCTCCATGACCGGCGACTCGACGATGCGGAAGGTGTCGTACGTGCCGTCGGGCATCGGCAGCTGCAGCTCGGCCGCGCTCTCCGATGGCCGGCGCGAACGCTCGTGCGGCGCCTGCGCGAGTAGCTGCGCAAGGCGCGCGCGATTGAGGCCGAACGCGCGATAGTGCTGCGGCACGATCTCCCGTGCCCGCGGCGAACGCGGAATTTCGACTTCGCGCACTTCACGCCAGACCGCGTCGGGCGACTCTGCTGCTGCGACGTTCGTCGCGCCAATCGCCCATGCAACCGCCACCGCGAAGATCGCGGCCAGACCTCGTACGCCCACCATGTGAATTCCCCTGTGCCGGGCACCAACCCGGCAGGGGAGCATTTGAACAGCACTGGGGCCAAAAGCAATCGGGAATAGCGCCCATAACGGCTGGGTTCGGCACGCAGCAGGGCCG
The DNA here is from genome assembly GCA_035536495.1 of Candidatus Saccharimonadia bacterium. Taxonomy (GTDB): domain Bacteria; phylum Pseudomonadota; class Gammaproteobacteria; order Xanthomonadales; family Ahniellaceae; genus DATLNY01. Next base: position 6,608 of record DATLNY010000245.1, read on the forward strand.
GAGCCCGTTCGCTCGCGTAACCCGGGAGCCGGCCGGCGGCGGTCGCAGGACGCGTCCCGCCGTCAGTTACTTCCCCCGCCGCCTTTCCTCGTCAGGCGACGGTAGCTCGCCATGTGGCGTATCGCGTCGCGCGGCCGGTCCAGCGATTCGTAGACGAGCGCGAGGTTGTAATGCGCGTCCGCTAAGCGCGGATCCGCGTCGATCGAAGCGCGATACGCCTCGGCCGAATCGAGCGCGTGGCCGCGGTCCTCCAGTACGACGCCGAGGTTGAACCACAGCACGGCGTCCGTGCCGCATCGCGCGAGGCCCTCGCGATACTGGGCCTCCGCTTCCTCGAGGCGATCGGACTCGTGCAGGATCCGGCCGAGCTCGATACGGGCGTCGAGATGGCAGGGATCCGCGGCGACCGTCGCGCGAAACGCGCGTTCCGCGGCGGCCAAGTCGTTTGCGTCGACGAGCGCGATCGCGCGTTCGTACGCGTCGATCGCGCCGCGCTGATCGGATCGCGCCGCAGGTTTCTGCGCGGAAGTGGCGGGCGGCTCGATGACGGTGATCGGGCGATCCGCACCACCCGGTGCGAATGCGAGCAGGTACTGGCCCGACTCGGCCTGCCATTGCCGGCCGCGTTCGCGCACGACGACGCGAGCACCGACCGCGTCGATCGCAAGCCCCGACAACGGCATCGAGTCAGGAAGCTTTGCGCGCAGAGCCCGCAGCGACGTCGCAATACGCCGGTGCGGCACGTTCGCTTCCGTCAGCGCGCGCGCGGTGCGCAGGACGATGAGGTCCTGGAACGAGAAACGCAACGCATTGCGCGGCCCGCGCGCCGGCGTGACGAAGCCGGCGTCGACGAGCGCGCGGATCGTGCGACGCGGAAGGCCGAGCAGCCGCTCGACGTCCGCAACGCCGTAGGACTCCATGCGCCGCTCTCGTTACTTCTTTGCGCGGCGCCGCGCGGCGGCGGGAGCCTCTGCGGACGGCGCGCGACGGGGCGGCTTGCGCGCTTCACGGGGGCGCGCCGCTTCGCTCGGCTTGCGCGCGGCCCTGGGCGCGGGCCGCTCGCGCACGCCCCTCTGCTCGAGGCTCGCGCGCAGTGCTTCCATGATGTCGATGATCATCGCGCCGCCGCGCTCGGGCGCCGCCGCGAGCGTGATCTCCTCGCCTTCGACCTTCTGCTGGATCGCGGCCTCGACGCGCGCGCCGACCTCGTCGGTGTACTGGCTCGGGTCGAACTCGAACGTCGTCTGCTGGTCGATCAACTGGCGCGCGAGCTTGAGCTCCGCGTCCTTGACGTCGATCACGGCGACGTCGAGCTCCGCGATCGA
>DATLNY010000246.1:0-3427 GCA_035536495.1 Candidatus Saccharimonadia bacterium
TTGGATCACCCACGCGGACGTCGCGCGCGTGCTCGATCCGCTGCCGGTCGGTCGGATGTGGACCGTCGGCCGCGTCGCGGCGGCGAAGCTCGAGCGCTACGACATCCGCACGATCGGTGAGCTTGCGCGCGCGCCGGTCGCGCTGCTGACGCGCCTGTTCGGGACGCACGGCGCGGAGCTTTCGCGGCTCGCGCATGGCGAGGACGATCGGCCGGTCGTCCCCGATCGTGACGAGAAGTCGATCGGCGGCGAGCACACGTTCGAGCAGGACCTCACGACCCTGTCCGAGGCCGAATCGTGGCTGATGCGCCTGGCCGAAAAGGTCGGCGAACGCACGCGCGCGGCGAACGTCGCGGGCCGCACGATCACGGTCAAGCTCCGCGTCCCGCCGTTCGAGACGATGTCGCGGCGCGTCACGCTCGCGCGCGCGACCGCCTCGACCGACGCGATCTACGCCGAAGCGCGCGTGCTCCTCGCGCGCTGGTGGCACGAGCGCGGCGAGCCGCGGCTTCGCCTCCTCGGCGTGACGGTGTCGGGCCTCGAGGCAGCGTCAACGGCATTGCCCGCGGCGCTTCCGCCAACGGCGCGCCGCCCCGACGACGCGACGCTCGACCGCATCAACGAACGATTCGGCCGCGGCGCGATCCGCCGCGCGACCGCGCTCGCCGCCGACGACGAGCCGGAGGGCGTCGCAGGCCCGCGCACGGCATTGCGCGAGCACAAGCGGAAGCCGTCGTAGGCAAAAAAAAGCGTCGCTTGTCAGGTCGGGCGCCGGGTCCGGCTCGTCGATTCGAAAACCGGCGCAAGTACGTCCCTGTAGCCTCTGTCGCGCACGTCCTGTGCGCGACAGTTTTCGAAACCGTTCGCCCAACCCGTCGCTTGCGCGGCGCTGTTTTTCCAACCGGCACAAGGCGCTGGGTCCCGGCCTTCGCCGGGATGACGGCGTGAGGTGTCGACGCGCGGGCGTGACGCGTCAGGCCGCGGTCTTCACGGCGCTCGCGCTGTCGCGCAGCTCGCGGCGCAGGATCTTGCCGACGTTGGTCTTCGGCAGCGAGTCGCGGAACTCGAGGTATTTCGGCTGCTTGTAGCCGGTGAGGTTCGTCCGGCAGTAGGCGCGGATCTCCTCGGCCGTGAGGTTCGGATCCTTCTTGACGATGACGACCTTGACCGCCTCGCCGGATTTTTCGTCGGGCACGCCGACTGCCGCGACCTCGAGCACGCCCGGGTGCGCCGCGATGACGTCCTCGATCTCGTTCGGGTAAACGTTGAAGCCCGACACGAGGATCATGTCCTTCTTGCGATCGACGATGTAGCAGAAGCCCTGCGCGTCCATCCTCGCCATGTCGCCGGTGTGTAGCCAGCCGTCGTCGGACAGCACCTTCGCAGTCTCGTCGGGACGTTGCCAGTAGCCCTTCATGACCTGCGGACCACGCACGCACAGCTCGCCGACTTCTCCGATCGGCAGGTGCACGCCGTTGTCGTCCTGGATCGAGACCTCGGTCGAGGAGATCGGCAGGCCGATCGCGCCGTTGTAGTCGGCGAGGCTCATCGGATTGATGCATGCCGCAGGCGACGTTTCGGTCAGCCCGTAGGCCTCGACCAGCGTCACGCCGGTCACCTTCTTCCAGCGCTCTGCGACCGCGCGCTGCACCGCCATGCCGCCGCCGAGCGTCAGGTGCAGGTGCTTGAAGTCGAGCTCGGCGAAACCGGGCGTATTGAGCAGCCCGTTGAACAGCGTGTTGACGCCGGTCATCGCCGTGACCTTGTGCTTGCCGAGCTCCTTGACGAAGCCCGGCATGTCGCGCGGATTCGTCACGAGCACGTTCTCGCCGCCGAATTCCATGAAGACGAGGCAGTTCGCCGTCAATGCGAAGATGTGGTACAGCGGCAGCGCCGTGACGATCAGCTCCTCGCCGCGGCGCAGCTCGCCGCCGGCGATCCAGCTCGACGCCTGCAGCATGTTCGCGACCATGTTCCGGTGCGTCAGCATCGCGCCCTTCGCGACGCCGGTCGTGCCACCGGTGTACTGCAGGAACGCGATGTCGTCGAAGCCGACGTCGACGACCGGCAGCGTCCCTTTCGCGCCGGCCGCGAGCGCGTCGTTGAAGCGCGTCGCGCCCGGGATGTCGAAGTCGGGCACGATCTTCTTGACGTATTTCGCGACGAAATTGACGATCGCCGATTTCGGGAAGCCGAGCATGTCGCCGAGCGCGGTCGTCACGACGTGGCGGACCTTCGTCTCGCCGATGATCTCGGCGAGCACGTGCGCGAAGTTGTCGAGCACGACGATCGCCGCCGCGCCCGAATCGACGAGCTGGTGCTTCAGCTCGCGCCCGGTGTACATCGGGTTCGTGTTGACGACGGTCAGCCCCGCGCGGAGCACGCCGAAGATCGCGATCGGATACTGCAGCAGGTTCGGCAGCATCAGCGCGACGCGGTCGCCCTTCTTGAGCTTGAGGACGTTGAGCAGGTACGAGGCGAAGTCGCGCGAGACGCGATCGACCTCGTCGTACGTCATCGTGCGGCCCATGTTCGTGAACGCGGGCCGGTCGCGGAATCGGTCGCAGGCGCTTTCGAGAATCGCGACGACCGAGTTGTACTGGCCGAGGTCGATCTCGGCCGGGACACCGGGCGGATAGCTCTTCAGCCAGAACTTGTCGACTTGCATCCCGCGCCCCCTCCCGTACCGCGACGATCTGCTCTATTTTCCGCGTGTCGACGCGGGTTTCGCCCGATTGGAGCATACGCCCCCATGCGTGACAAGCAAGGCAAACCCCTGCGCGCGGCGCTGCTTTGCGCGTTGCTGGCGGCGTGCGGAGGCGACTCGCCGGAGGATGCGATACGCGCCACGATCGCGGAGATGGAAGCAGCGGTCGAGGCACGCCAGCCCGCCGGCTTCCTCGAGCACGTCTCGGATGATTTCGCGGGGCAGCGCGGTGCGTTCGACCGCTCCGCGCTGCGCGGTTACCTCGCGACGCTGCTGTTCGGCAACCAGCTCGTCGAGGTGACGCTGACGCCGGCGAGCGTGACGTTGCACGGCGACTCGCGCGCGACCGTCAAGCTCAACGCGTTCGTGATCGGCGGCGCGCGGCTGCCCGAGCGCGGCGAGCGGCTCGCGATCGAGAGTGGCTGGCGGCTCGAGGACGGCGAGTGGAAGGTCTACGCGGCGCGGTGGGAGTGATCGTTCGCGGACTTGCGCATTGGCAAGCCACGGACCCTCACCCCCGACCCCTCTCCCGGAGGGAGAGGGGAGCAAGCGTGTTCTCCCGTAGGGAGAGGGGAGGGAAGCGGTGCTTCAGGCCGCGACGGCGGCGACGGGCGTGGTGGACCCCGCGAGCTGGCGGAGGACGTAGTGGAGGATGCCGCCGTGGCGGTAGTACTCGACTTCCTTCGGCGTCAGCAGCAGCACCTGCACCGGGAAGCGCAC
>DATLNY010000247.1:0-3563 GCA_035536495.1 Candidatus Saccharimonadia bacterium
CGACGAGGGCGACCTCGCAGGCTCGAGCGTCGCTTCGAGCGAGGAGTTCGTCGTTATCGGCGCGCCGAGCGGCGGGGAAGGCGAGCAGGGCGAGGTCTACGTATTCCAGCGCGTCACCAACGCGCCCGCGCCGGTTTCGGCGAAGTCCGTCGCGGGACTCGTCGCCGCGAAGGACCTCACGCCGGTCGCGACGCTGTCGAACCCGAACGGCGCGGCCGGGCTCGGCGACAAGTGGGGCGGCGCGGTCGCGATTTCCCCAGACGGCGCGACGATCGTGATCGGCGCCCCGGGCGCCGGTGGCGGCAACGGCGCCGCCGCGATGTTCTCGCGACCGGGCGCGACCTGGACCAACGACAGCACGCCGGATGCATCACTCGTTCCTGCCGGCGGCGTCGGCCTCGGCGACAAGTTCGGGACGGCGGTCGCCGTCGGCGCGGGCAACATGATCGCGGTCGGTGCGCCCGCCGCGGCGTCCGGCGGTGGCGTCGACGCGGGGGCTGCGCACGTGTTCGTCGGCACCACGCCGGTGGGTCCGCCGCTGACGCCCAATCCCGCAACCGCCGACGCGAACGCGAACTTCGGCCAGTCGCTCGCGATGTCGGGCGGACGGCTCGTCGTCGGTGCGCCGAACGAAGGCGCCGGCGAAAACGGCGCGGTGCGCCTGTACGACGTGACCGCGACGAGTGTCAGCGCACCGACGACGCTCGCGCCGACCGGCGGCGCGGGCATCGGCGACAAATGGGGCACCTCGGTCGCGATCGACGGCACGACCGTCGTCGGCGGCGCGCCCGGCGCGAATGGCGGCAACGGCGCGGGCGTCGTGTTCCAGGACACCGGCAGCGGCATGTCGCAGCGCGGGCAGCTCAACGGCGGCGACGACGCCGCGGGGTCCGGGACCGGCATGTCGGTCGCCGTCGCGGGCGACTACATCCTGCTCGGCGCGCCGCTCGCATCGGTCGACGGCAACGCGGGGCAGGGACGCGCGTTCGTGTTCCTGCAGCCCGACGGCGGCTGGCGGGACGCGGAGGCGGTCGGCTCGCTCGCGGGTGCCGATGGTGAAGCGGGCGACGGCTACGGCAGTGCGGTCGCGCTGACGCGCCGGGGCGCGATCGTCGGTATCCCGAATCGCGACCTAGGTGCCGACAACGACCAGGGCCAGGCCGACAGCTTCGTCGTCGACCGCATCTTCCGCGCCGCGTTCGAGTAGTCCGTCCGCAAGCGATCCCTCATCCCACGCGGCGGCCGATTCGCATCGGCCGCCGTCCGTTCCGATCCGCCACGGTCCCGCTGCAGCGGTTCTGCCGTTGTCCATGACAGGTGCGCAGCGAGCGCACGGTCGACGAGGTCACCGAATGTCGTTTTCGCCCCACCTGCGCGCGGCGCTGGTCGTCGTCGCGCTGGCCTGCGCCGCGACTTGTTCCGCCGCATCGCCCGCCGCGGGATCCCCGCGTCCGGATGGATTGAAGGACGCCGAGTGGCGATCACTGGAGGGTGCGATCGCGAAGGCGACCGAGGAGGCGAGGCTCGCGGTCGGCAGCGAACCCGGCGCCGACGGCGCGCAGGGCGACAATTTCGGCTATTCGGTCGCGGTCGCCGGCAACACCGCGCTTGTCGGCTCGTACTTCGACGATGTCGGGGCGAGCGACGAACAGGGTTCGGTGTACGTGTTCGTGCGCAATGGCGCCAGCTGGAGCCTGCAGGCGAAGCTCGTCGCGGCCGACGGCGGCGAGTACCAGTATTTCGGCCAGGCCGTCGCGCTCGAGGGCGATACCGCGCTCATCGGCACCGATGGCACGCCGGGGGCCGCGTACGTGTTCGTACGCAGCGGCACGAGCTGGAGCCAGCAGGCGAAGTTGACGCCGTCCGACGGCGCCGACACCGATTGGTTCGGTACGGCCGTCGCGCTCTCGGGCGACACGGCGATCGTTGGTGCGGCGGCTCACGACTTCGGGACCGCGGTGAACCAGGGCTCGGCCTACGTGTTCACGCGCACGGGCACAAGCTGGAACGAGCAGGCGAAACTGGTCGCGGCGAACGGCACCGCGGGCGACCGGTTCGGCGAGGCAGTCGCAATCTCGGGTGACAGCATCGTAGTGGGCGCGGCGCACGACCAGGCCAGCAGCGGCACGGCTTACGTGTTCGTGCGTTCCGGTTCGACCTGGTCCGAGCAGGCGGAGCTCGACCGGCTCGGCGGCTCGGCTTCGGACGACTTTTTCGGCCGGTCGGTGGCGATCTCGGGCGAGACCCTTGCCGTCGGCGTCCTTTTCGACGACGTGGGCGGGACGACGAACCAGGGGTCGGTGCGGGTCTACGTCCGCAGCGGCACGACGTGGGCCGAACAGGCGACACTCGCCGCATCGGATCCGCGTTCGACGGCGCTTTTCGGACGCGCGATTGCGCTCGTCGGCGACACGGTCGTCGTCGGTGCGCCATCCACCGACGCGACTTACGTGTTCACGCGCAGCGGCACGGTGTGGAGCGAGCAGGCGCGGATCGCCGGCGGCGGGTGTTCCGGTGAAGCGGTGGCGCTGTCCGGCGACACCGCCGTCGTCGGCGACGGCTGCACCGACGTTGGCGGCAACGACAACCAGGGTGTCGCGCGAGTGCACGTGCGCAGCGGGACGACCTGGAACACCGAAGCGCAGCTCGATGCCGGCAACGGTAGCGGCGACCAGGAGCTCGGCGTCTCGGTGGCGCTGTCGGGCGATACCGCGCTCGTCGGCGCGCCTTACGACAGCGCATCGCATTACCAGCAGGGCGCCGCATTCGTGTTCGTGCGCAGCGGCGCCGCCTGGATCCTGCAGGCGCGCCTGCTCGCGAGCGATGCGCTCGCACGCGATGCGTTCGGCACCGCGGTCGCGCTATCGGGCGACACCGCGTTGATCGGCGCGGGCCTCGCGGACGTCGCCGCCAATGCCGAGCAGGGCGCGGCGTACGTGTTCGTACGAAGTGGCGCGACCTGGAACCAGCAGTCGAAGCTCGTGGCAGCCGATGGGACGCCCAATGCGTTCCACGGCGACGCGGTGGCACTCGACTGCGACACCGCGATCGTCGGCGCGCCCGGCGCGACCGTAGCCGCGACGCCAGGACAGGGCGCCGCGTACGCCTTTGTCCGCAGCGGCGGCACCTGGACGCCGCAGCAGAAGCTCGCCGCGAGCGACGGCGCGGCATCGAGCGCTTTCGGTGCGACGGTGGCGCTGTCTGGCGAGAGCGCGCTGGTCGGGGCGCCCTTCGCAACGGTCGGCTCGAACGCGTCGCAGGGCGCGGCCTATGTGTTCGTCCGCAGCACTTCGACCTGGGCCGAACAGGCGCGACTCCTCGCCGCCGACGGTGCCGCATCGGACAACTTCGGCAGCGCCGTGGCGCTGTCGGGCGACACCGCGCTCGCGGGCGCGTCCAACGACGACGTGGGCGCGAACGTTGACCAGGGGTCCGCGTACGCATTCGTGCGCAGCGGTGCAAGCTGGAGCGAACAGATGCGACTCGTCGCGCCCGACGGCGCCGGCGGCGATCGGCTCGGCGTCGCAGCCGCTCTCGCTGGCAACACCGCGCTCGTCGGCAAC
>DATLNY010000248.1:0-2587 GCA_035536495.1 Candidatus Saccharimonadia bacterium
AACTCGACGCCGCTGACCGACGGCGCGTCGTGCGTGCTCGTCGCGAGCGACGACTACGCGAAGGCGCACGGCATCGAGCCGCTCGCGCACCTGACCTACGCCCACGTCTCGGCGGTCGACTTCGTCGGCGGCGAGGGCCTCTTGATGGCGCCGACCGTCGCGGTCTCGAAGATGCTCGAGCAGGCGAAGCTCACGCTGCAGGACTTCGACTACTACGAGATCCACGAGGCGTTCGCAGCACAGCTGCTCTGCACGCTGCGCGCGTGGGAATCGGAGAAGTACTGCCGCGAGCGGCTCGGTCGCGACAAGCCGCTCGGCGCGATCGATCCCGCGAAGCTCAACGTCGCCGGTTCTAGCCTCGCCTACGGCCATCCGTTCGCGGCGACCGGCGCGCGCATCGTCGCGGTGCTCGCGAAGCTGCTGAAGGAAAAGGGCGGCGGTCGCGGGCTCATCTCGATCTGCACCGCGGGCGGGATGGGCGTCGTCGCGATCCTCGAGCGCCGCTGAGAAAAAAAAGCCCGCTCGCGCGGGCTTTCTCGTCGACGGGACGCGAAACCGTTACTTGATCTTCGCTTCCTTGTACGACACGTGCTTGCGAACGACCGGGTCGTACTTGCTCATCTCGAGCTTCTCGGTCGTGGTCTTCTTGTTCTTGTCGGTCGTGTAGAAGTGGCCGGTACCGGCCGTCGACACCATCCGGATCTTGTCGCGCTTCGATGCCATGTCGTTCTCCTAGACCTTCTCGCCACGGGCGCGAAGCTCGGCAAGCACGGTCTCGATGCCGTTCTTGTCGATCGTGCGCAGGCCGTTCGAGGAAACCTTCAGCTTGATCCAGCGGGACTCGCTCGGCACCCAGAAACGGCGCTCGTGCAGGTTCGGGAGCCACTTCCGCTTGGTCCTGTTGTTCGCGTGCGAGACGTTGTGACCGCTCTGCACTTTCTTGCCGGTTACTTGGCACACTCGGGCCATGACACACCTCTTGCTCGTGGGCGCCGCCCTTGGCCAGGACGGCATCGGCCCCGCGTCGTAAGACGCGCGCGGTACGGGATGGATCCAGGGTTCGCTCGAGCGGGCGACGGAACCGCGCTTCCGGGGCCCAGAGCGAGCCGCGCTTTATAGCGGAATCAGGCGCTTGGGGCAAGTTTTCAGGCCGGGGGTTCGCGGTCTCGCCGCCAGCCGCGGTTGCGGATGTCGAGGAAGAGGCTGTACATCGCGATGAACGCGGGGAAGATGTTCTGGAGCACGCCGACCGCATCCTGCTTGCGCGAGAACATGAAGTACGCGAGCGTCATGAGGCTGCCGACGATGCTCATGTACCAGAACATGCGCGGAATCACGGGCTTGCGCGCACGCCGCGAGGCCACGAACTGGACGAGCCAGCGCATCGAGAACATCAGCGCGCCGGTGAGCCCGATCAGCTTCCACGGCGTGACGTAAATGCCGGACCACGCGAGCCAGACGATTTCCTCGTTCAACGGGCGAGCTCTTCCGTGGCGGTGCGTTTCGCGCGCCGGATCAGCCACGCGACGCCGCGCAGGTCGACGATGCCAACCTTGAGCCGGTCCCAGGTGCCGTACTTCGACGCGCCTTGCGTGCGGTGCCGGTGCGCAACCGGCACCGACACGGTGCGCCAGCCGGCGCGCTGCATCAGCGCCGGCAGGAAGCGGTGCATGTGGTCAAAGTACGGCAGCTCGAGGAACGCCTCTCGCTCGAACAGCTTGATGCCGCAGCCGGTGTCGGGCGTCGCGTCGCGCAGCGCGCGCTCGCGCATGGCGTTGGCGATGCGCGACGAGATGCGCTTCGTGAAGCTGTCGCGCCGCGTCGTGCGCCAGCCGGCGTAGAGCTTGACATCGCCGACGCCTGCGTCGCGCGCGGCGACGAGCTTCGGGATGTCGGCGGGATCGTTCTGTCCGTCGCCGTCGAGCGTCGCGATCCACGGCGCTCGCGCGGCCTTGACGCCGTTGCGGACCGCGGTGCTCTGCCCGCACTGCGTCAGGTGACGCACGACGCGCAGCTCCGGCACGCGCGACATCGTTGCGCGCAGCCGATCCAGCGTGTCGTCGCGCGAGGCGTCGTCGACGTAGACGATTTCGAAGCGGTAGCGCCCGCGCAGCGCGCCGACGGTCTCGTCGATCAGCGGCTCGACGTTGTCGCGCTCGTCGTGCACCGGCACCACGACCGCGAGCTCGGGGACTTCGACGACCATCGAATCGCGCATCCGGGCGAAGGGCCCGCGACGTTAGCGAATCCGTCGGGTGCGCGCCACCGCGCGCTTCGGTCGTCGCGTCAGGCCCGCGACTCAAGGTGCGGCATGCGCCACGTCGTCGCCAAACCCCGCGATCGCGCGGCGCCATTCGCTTTCGAGCAGGTCGAAGCTTCGGTCCTCGCTCGCGAGCAGGACGAGCGTGCCGTGCTCGAGCGGTACGGTCCGGCCCTTGAGGCCGCGCTGCGCGAACTCGCCGCGCGGAGCACGCTCGCGCGCAACGACGTAGAGCAGCGTGACGGGTCCTTCCGGGCGCTGCACGACCAGATGCACGGCGGGACGGCCGCCGAGCTTGCAGTTCTGCAGGTAGTCCGCGCGCGCTGG
>DATLNY010000249.1:0-4310 GCA_035536495.1 Candidatus Saccharimonadia bacterium
GACGAAGGCGTCGCGCCCGGCGTAGCGCGCCGACGCGCCGAGCTGCTCCTCGATGCGCAGCAGCCGGTTGTACTTCGCCACCCGATCAGACCGGCACAGCGAGCCGGTCTTGATCTGCGTCGCGCTCGTCGCGACCGCGAGATCGGCGATCGTCGTGTCCTCGGTTTCGCCGGAGCGGTGCGAGACCACGGCGGCGTAGCGGTGCCGATCGGCGAGCGAGATCGCGTCGAGGGTCTCGGACAGCGTGCCGATCTGGTTGACCTTGATGAGGATCGCATTCGCGATGTCCTCGTCGATGCCGCGCTCGAGCGTCGCGGGATTCGTCACGAACAGGTCGTCGCCGACCAGCTGCACGGTCTTTCCGAGCCGCTCGGTCAGCAGCTTCCAGCCGGCCCAGTCGTCCTCGGACATGCCGTCCTCGATCGTGACGATCGGATAGCGTGCGCTCCAGTCGGCGAGGAAGTCGACGAACTGCTCGGCGACGAGCCGCTTGCCCTCGCCGGTCAGGTGGTAGCGGCCGTCCTTGTGGAACTCGGTCGAGGCGACGTCGAGCCCCAGCCAGACGTCGTCGCCGGCGCGATAGCCGGCCTTCGCGACGGCCTCGAGGATCGTCTCGATCGCTTCCTCGTTCGAGCGCAGGTCCGGCGCGAACCCGCCTTCGTCGCCGACCGCGGTCGCGAGCCCGCGGCCCTTCAGCACGCCCTTCAGCGCGTGGAAGATCTCGGCGCCGCAGCGCAGCGCCTCGGCGAAGCTCGGCGCGCCGACCGGCAGCACCATGAATTCCTGGATGTCGACGTTGTTGTCGGCGTGCGCGCCGCCGTTGATGATGTTCATCATCGGCACCGGCAGCGACGGCGTGCGCCCGTCGGCGAGGTATTCCCACAGCGGCACGCGGCGCGACGCGGCGACCGCGTGCGCCGCCGCGAGCGAAACACCGAGCAGCGCGTTCGCCCCGAGCCGGCGCTTGTTCGGCGATCCGTCGAGCGCGATGAGCTTGTCATCCAGCGCGCGCTGGTTCGCCGCGTCGAAGCCGGCGAGCTCCTCCGCGATCGCGACGTTGACGTTCGCGACGGCCTTCGTGACGCCCTTGCCGAGATATCGCGTCCTGTCGCCGTCGCGCAGCTCGACCGCCTCGCGCGAGCCGGTCGACGCGCCGCTCGGGACCGCAGCCCGGCCGGTGTGGCCGCTCGCGAGCGTGACCTCGGCCTCGAGCGTCGGGTTGCCGCGCGAATCGAGAATCTCGCGCGCGTGGATCTTCTTGATCGTCGTGCTCATGTCGGGTTTTTCTTCGAGACCGAGTCGAGTTGCTTCAGCGTTTCGAGCAGCGCTTCCATTTTCCCGAGCGGCCACGCGTTCGGTCCGTCGGAGAGCGCCTTGTCGGGATCGGGATGCGTTTCCATGAACAGGCCCGCGATCCCGACCGCGACGGCTGCACGCGACAGCGCCGGCACGAACTCGCGCTGGCCGCCGGAGCTCGTTCCCTGCCCGCCCGGCAGCTGCACGGAGTGCGTCGCATCGAACACGACCGGGCATCCCGTGTCGCGCATGACGACGAGCGAGCGCATGTCGGAGACGAGGTTGTTGTAGCCGAAGCTCGCGCCACGCTCGCAGACCATCAGCTGCTCGTTGCCGGTCGCGCGCGCCTTGTCGACGACGTTCTTCATGTCCCACGGCGCGAGGAACTGGCCCTTCTTGATGTTGACGGGCTTGCCGGCGCGCGCGACGGCCTGGATGAAATCGGTCTGGCGACACAGCATCGCGGGCGTCTGCAGCACGTCGACGACCGAGGCGACCTCGTTCATCGGCGTGTATTCGTGCACGTCGGTCAGCACCGGCACGCCGAGCTGTCGCTTGACCTCCGCGAGCACGCGCAGCCCTTCCTCCATGCCGGGGCCGCGGAAGCTCTGCGCCGACGAGCGGTTCGCCTTGTCGAAGCTCGATTTGAAGATGAAGGGAATGCCGAGCCGCGCGGTGATTTCCTTGAGCGTGCCGGCCGTGTCGACCTGCAGCTGCTCGCTCTCGACGACGCACGGGCCCGCGATGAGGAAGAACGGCCGGTCGGGGCCGATTTCGAAGCCGCAGAGTTTCATCGTGCTACGTGATCCATCTCATGAGGCGTCATCGCGGCGAAGGCCGGGACCCAGTGACTGGCGCGGCGAAACGAGGCGCTGGGTCCCGGCTTGCGCCGGGATGACGTCTTCGGGGAGAGTGCCGTCATTGGGGAAAGTGCCGTCAGCGATGGCGGCATCACGCCGCCACGTCCTGGCGCCCGGCGCGCTTTGCGTGGTGCGCGCGCGCGGCGCGGACGAAGCCGATGAACAGCGGGTGCCCGTCGCGCGGCGTCGAGGTGAACTCGGGATGCGCCTGGCACGCGAGGAACCACGGGTGGTCCTTCAGCTCGATCATCTCGACGAGCAGGTCGTCCATCGACTTCGCCGAGATCACGAGACCCGCGTCCTCGAGCTGCGGCCGGTAGCGGTTGTTGAACTCGTAGCGGTGCCGATGGCGCTCGCTGACGATGTCGCGTCCGTAGAGCTCGCGCGCGAGCGTGCCGGCCTTGAGCCGCGCTTCCTGCGAGCCGAGCCGCATCGTGCCGCCCTTGTCGGAGGTGTCGTCACGCCGCTCGATGTCGCCCTGCGACGTCGTCCACTCGGTGATCAGCGCGATGACGGGATGCGGGGTGCTGCGGTCGTTCTCGGTCGAATTCGCGCCCTCGAGCCCGCAGAGGCTGCGCGCGTAGTCGACGACGGCCGCGTGCAGCCCGTAGCAGATACCGAAGTACGGGATCCGGTGCTCGCGCGCGTACCGCGCCGCGAGGATCTTGCCCTCGAAGCCGCGCTTGCCGAACCCCCCCGGGACGAGGATCGCATCGACGTCGCGGAGCAGCGCCTCGGTCCCCTTCGCCTCGATCTCCTCGGACTCGATCCAGCGCATGTCGACGCGCGTGCCCTGCTTCAGGCCGCCGTGGCGCAGCGCCTCGCCGAGCGACTTGTACGCGTCCTTGTGCTCGACGTACTTGCCGCAGATCGCGATCGTGACGTCGTTCGTCGGGTGCTCGACCGCGCGCACGGTTCGTTCCCATTCCGAGAGGTCGGCGGGCTTCGTGTCGAGCTTGAGGTGCTTGACGACGATGTCGTCGAAGCCCTGCTCGTGCAGCCAGATCGGGATCGCATAGATCGACTCGAGGTCGACCGCCGAGATCACCGCCTTCTCGGGCACGTTCGTGAACAGCGCGATCTTGCGGCGCTCGCCTTCTGGCAGCGGCTGCTCGCAGCGGCACAACAGCACGTCGGGCTGGATGCCGATCGAGCGCAGCTCCTTGACCGAGTGCTGCGTCGGCTTCGTCTTGATCTCGCCGGCGGCCTTGATGTACGGCACCAGCGTCAGGTGCACGAACACGGTGTGGTCGATGCCGCGCTCGATGCGCAGCTGGCGGATCGCCTCGAGGAACGGCAGCGACTCGATGTCGCCGACCGTGCCGCCGATCTCGACGAGCCCGACGTCGTAGCCCGAGGTCGCCTCGTCGACCGCACGCTTGATCTCGTCGGTGATGTGCGGGATCACCTGCACGGTCGCGCCGAGGTAGTCGCCGCGCCGTTCCTTGCGGATGACGTTCTCGTAGATGCGCCCGGTCGTGATCGCGTTGCGGCGCGTGAGGCGAGTGCGGACGTAGCGCTCGTAGTGGCCGAGGTCGAGGTCGGTCTCGGCGCCGTCGTCGAGCACGTACACCTCGCCGTGCTGGTACGGGCTCATCGTGCCCGGATCGACGTTGATGTACGGGTCGAGCTTCATCATCGTGACCTTCAACCCGCGCGCCTCGAGGATCGCGCCGAGCGAGGCCGCAGCGATGCCCTTGCCGAGCGAGGAGACCACGCCGCCGGTCACGAAAATCAGGGGAGTCATAACGTTGCGGCAAGTTGCGAAGTGCGGATTCTAGCAAGGTGAGGGCTGAGGGCTGAGGGCTGAGTTGAATGCCCTCCACGTTCGTCATTCCGGCGAAGGCGGGAATCCATTTTTCCAGGACCGCAATGGATTCCCGCTTGCGCGGGAATGACGGCATGATTGCGGGGGTCTGCGCAGCCCGCAGGCCTCAGCCCCCAGCCCTCAAAACAATGACCTCCCGCTACACCGCCCAGGACATCGAAGTCCTCTCCGGCCTCGAGCCCGTCAAGCGCCGGCCGGGCATGTACACGGACACGACGCGGCCGAACCACCTCGCGCAGGAGGTCGTCGACAACTCGGTCGACGAAGCGCTCGCAGGCCACGCGAAGATCGTCGACGTCGTCGTGCACGAGGACGGCTCGCTCGAG
>DATLNY010000250.1:0-2575 GCA_035536495.1 Candidatus Saccharimonadia bacterium
CCGGCATCAGCTGGAAGCCGAACGTCGATTCGATCGCGCGCATGACGTTGCTGATGTTCTCGGCGAGGATGACGCCGAGCACGAGCCCGAACGTGATTCCGACGATGCCGACGAGGACCCCCTGCACCATGAACGTCCGCATGATCGTGCCGGGCGCCATCCCCAGCGTGCGCAGGATCGCGATGTCCGCCTGCTTGTCCGTCACGAGCATGACGAGCGTCGAGACGAGGTTGAACGCGGCTACCGCGACGATCAGCGAGAGGATCACGAACATCACGACCTTCTCGGTCTGGATCGCGCGGAAGAAGTTCGCGTGCTCGCGCGTCCAGTCGCGCACGCGATAGAAGCCGCCGAGCCTGTCTGCGAGCCCGCGCGCGACGTCCCAGGCCTGGAACATGTCGTCGAGCTTGATCCTGACGCCGGTGACGCCCTCGCCCATCCGCAGCAGCTTCTGCGCGTCGGCCATGTGCACGATCGCGTAGCCGCGGTCGTAGTCCTGCATGCCGGCCTCGAAGATGCCGGTCACGTTGAACTTGCGCATGACCGGCAGCACGCCCGCCGGCGTCGAGCGCAGCGAAGGCGCGTAGACGAGCACCGAATCGCCGGGCTCGGCGCCGACGAACAGCGCGAGCTCCTTGCCGAGCAGGATGTTGTACTCGCCCGCGACGAGCGAGGACCACTCGCCCTCGACGACGCGCCCCGAGACCTCGGACACTTCGGGTTCGCGCTCGGGCAGGACGCCGCGCACGATGCCGCCCGACACGCGCACGCCCTGCAGCATGACCTCGCGCTCGACGTACGGTGCCGCGCCGACGACCCGCGGCATCTGCTTCGCTTCCTCGACCGCATGCGGCCAGTCGACGAAGTCCTCGCCCGCGCCGGAAACCGTCGCGTGCGCGACCATCCCGAGGATGCGCTCGCGCAACTCGAGCTCGAACCCGTTCATGACGGAGATCACGGTGATCAGCGCCGCGACCCCGAGGCCGATGCCGAGCACCGACACGCCGGAGATGAACGAGATGAAGTGGTTGCGCCGCTTCGCGCGCGTGTAACGCAAGCCGACGTAGAGCGGGAGCGGTCGGAACACCGGGGCCTACGCCGCAGGATGGGGCGCGCAGTGTAATCGAACGGCGCCGGGCACCGGCGTCGGCGCCGCGCGTGGCGTCGCGTAGGAATTCGGCCCGCGTCAGCGCTCGGCCGGATCGTCCGCGTAGCCGTACCGGAGCCAGACGCGCAATGCGCGCAGTTCGTCCGGCCCGATCATGCCGGGCAACAGCAGCAATCGCTGCGGGCGCGCGCCGGCGCGATCGAAGCTCAGCGCGACGAGCGGGCCGACGAGGGCATGGTCGCGCAGGCGCCATGCATCGGCCGGATCACCCGCCGACGAGCGCCACGACCCGTCGCGCTGCAACGCAAGTCGCAGCGACGCCATCCGCCGCAGCGCACGGTCGGCGAGCCCGGCCTGCGCGACGACGAATGCTGCGGCGACGGCGAGCGACCACGCCGGCATCCGCGTCATCCCGAGCGACACCAGCGCAAGCAGCGCGACGCACGCGAGCGCGATCCGCAGCGCGTTCGCCGGGCGTGGCTCAAGCGAGATCGACGGTGCGGATCTGTCCAACGAGCGCTCCGAGCTCGGGGTCTTCGGGCGTGCTGCGGCCGAGCATCCACGGCCACAGATCCGCATCTTCGCGCGCGAGCAGCCGCTCGAACACCTCGAGCTGCCGGACACTCGCGCTCGCGCCGCGCGCGTCGAGCCAGCGCGCGAGCAGCACGTCGAGCTCCTTCATGCCGCGCCGCGCGCGCCATCGCAGCCGCTCGAGGGTCCGAAGCTCGGTCATCGTGCCGGTGCCCGCACGACTAGACGCCGCTGCGCTCGACCAGCAGCGTCTTGATCTCCGCGATCGCCTTGGCCGGGTTCAAGCCCTTCGGGCAGGTCTTCGCGCAGTTCATGATCGTATGGCAGCGATACAGGCGGAACGGATCCTCGAGCTCGTCGAGCCGCGCACCGGTGTCCTCGTCGCGCGAATCGATGATCCAGCGATACGCCTGCAGCAGCACCGCGGGGCCGAGGTACTTCTCGCTGTTCCACCAGTAGCTCGGGCACGAGGTCGAGCAGCACGCGCAGAGGATGCACTCGTACAGCCCGTCGAGCTTCGCGCGGTCCTCCTTCGACTGCAGCCGCTCGCGGTCGGGCGGCGGCGAGCTCTGCGTGCGGATCCAGGGCTGGATCGAGGCGTACTGCGCGTAGAAATGCGTCATGTCGGGCACGAGGTCCTTCACGACCGACATGTGCGGCAGCGGGTAGATCCTGACCTCCCCCTTGACGTCGCCGATCGCCTTCGTGCATGCGAGCGTGTTCGTGCCGTCGATGTTCATCGCGCACGAGCCGCAGATGCCCTCGCGGCACGAGCGGCGGAACGTCAGCGTGGGATCGACCTCGTTCTTGATCTTGATCAGCGCATCGAGAACCATCGGGCCGCAGCTGGCCATGTCGATCTCGAAGCTGTCGATGCGGGGGTTCGCGCCACTGTCGGGGTCATACCGATAGATACGGAAGGTGCGCACCTGCTTG
>DATLNY010000251.1:0-9593 GCA_035536495.1 Candidatus Saccharimonadia bacterium
CACGATCGTCCCCGCGCGCGAGACCTCACGCCGGGCCGATTCGAGCTCCCCCGCGAGGACCGCGTGCGCGCGCTCCGCCCGTAGCGCAGTTGCAAGCAGCGGCAGCGCCGACAGCAGCGAGCGCGCCGTCGCGTCCGGCACCTCCCCGCCGAACACGACGAGGACGATGTCGTCGCTTACGCAGCAGAGCGCGGCGGTCGACGACTTCGTGGCGACCGGAACGTCGAAACGACGCACGCCGGGTTCGCGCACGCCGCGCAACAGCGCGGCCCACGCCGCGCCACCGGGGAGCGTGGCGGCGAATCCCTCCGCGGGAACGAGGGCACCGGTGCGCTCGTCGCGCAGCAGGATCAGCGCGTCATCACCCCCCAACGTGGAGGCGAGTTGCCGCGCGGCCGCACCGCGCGTGGGCTTGTCTGCCAGCGCGGCGAGCCCGTCGAGCAGCGACGCGAGTTCCATCCTCAGCGCGGCAGGGCGAGTACGACCGCCGTGCAGTTGTGGAATCCGCTGAACTGGCGATCCGTGCGTGCGATCTGCCCGTACGTGTTGCAGCCGACGAACGCGGAGCCGCCGAGCGCCTCGGAGACCGAGTCGAGCTCGAGCGCGAAATCGCTACCCATCCGCAACCGGGTCGCGACGCAGTCGAAGAACAGCGCACCGCCAACCGGCGCCCCACCCAATGCCGCGACCGCCGCTACCGTCGCTCGCGTCGCCGCTTTTGCCGCCGAGTCGGTGCTCGACTTCATGATGTGCACGATCGACTGCGCGGGGACTTCGGCCGCGCACTGGATCGAGCCGTCCGCACCGACCGAAAGCGGCACGCGCAGGCGATGCCCACCCGGCGTCTCGATGCCGAGGATGTTGTGCAGGAAGAATCCGAGCGGATCGGCCCGGTCGAAGCTTCCGCCGCCATCCGCCGCGTGGCGTTCGAACGCCTCGACTGCCGGCATGCCGTTCAGGCCGACCAGCCGCAGGCCGTTGACTTCCGTGACCCGCAGTGGTGCCGAAGCGGGTTCCCAGCCGTGCCCTACGCCCACACCGATCGGTTTGCTCGAAAGGATCTCGAGCGCCACGACGGCGTCCGTGTGCACCTCGGTGCCGAAGAATACGTACGTGCGCGCGAATCGGGCGTCGTCCCCCGCGCCGCCGCCGGCGAGCACGTAACGGCCCGCGGTTTCGAGGGTGAGGCACTCGACCAGCGTGTCCGCGTGACCCGCAAGCGCGTCGGTCATGACGAGCGCGCCGCGGTAAGCGTGCCGAGACGCGGCGCGCCCCGCGAAACCTTGCACGAGCTCGCGCGCGGCACCGGCGGGATCGCGACCAACGCCCTTGCCCAGCGACGCGCCCAGCACGAGCTCCTCCGAGCGGATCGCGAGCGCGCTCGCCGTGCCGGTACCGCTTGCGGAATCGGTGAACTCGCCCGCCGACGAGGAACCGACGAGGATACGCGGTGCACACCCGCGATCGAGCTCTCTCAACAGGGCGCTGCAATCGAAATTCGACGACGCGAACAGCACGACGGCATCCGGGGAGCCGCCGAGTGAGGAAAGGATCTGCTGCGAAAGGTCTTCTGCTGCTTCGGCTGCGTCGCCGACCGCGGTATGCGCGGCAATGATCTGCGTCATCGGGAACCCATGCTGAGCCCGCGCGCCCAGATCATTTTACCGGGTTCGCACCCGAATGGGGGGCGCACGCCGCGCAACATGCCGGAGGAGGGAATCGAACCCACACTCTGTTTCCAGAAACGGATTTTGAGTCCGCCGCGTCTACCAGTTCCGCCACTCCGGCATCGGAGGGCGCGAAGTATAAGCGCAGCGCGTCCCGCGCCGCGAACGGACTTGCAGCGGGCAGGACCTCAGGCGGTCGATTCCGCGAGGTCCCAAGCGCGTGCGGCGGCGATCGCCTCGTCGAACGTGCGAAAGCTCGCAATGCACCGGCCCGAGCACAGGACCCACCAGCTGTGGGCGGGATCGTTCGAGCGGGAGACCTTGCAGTCGTAGATCATGGCGTCGCTTCCAGCCGTTCGCCCGATCGCAGTCTGCGCCCGAAGCGGGGCGGACCGTAAGGGGCCGCTGGCACGCCGTTTGCCTGCGATTCACCCCGCGGTCGCGATTCGTTCAGTCGAGCGAGAGCTCGCGCGTGCCTTTTTCGTACCAGTCGGCGCCGACCGGCGTGAACACCGCGCAGTTCTTGAGCTGCGCCTTGTAGATGTGCACCGAGACTGCGGTGCCGTCCTTCGAGGGATTGCGGATCGTGTGGTACTCGTGCGGCGGGATCAGGCTGCCGGCCGAGCCCGCACCGGCCTGGATCGATCCGACCGCTTCGAAATGGAAGCGGCCGTCCAGCTGCTCGACGAGGTCGTACTGCACGATCTCGAGCGCGCCGTGCCAGACACCCTCGACGCACCACAAGCCGCAGTGGTCGTGGATCGGCGTGCCCTGGCCCGGACCCCAGGTCATCGCGACGACGCTGTAGCCGTGCGCTTCGCTCTGGTAGAGCTCGCGCCGCGCGTAATGGTCGCCGCAGCACTCGTAGACCGACTCGGGCAGCGTGATCGCGCGGTCGCAGATCATGCGGCACAGCGTGTTGCGCAGGCGATCGGTGACGGCCTTCGTGCCCTCGGCCGAGACGGCCTCGTCGAGCTCGTGGATGAAGCGGTCGGCACCGGGGAAATCGCGCAGCAGCATGGCTTTAGTCTAGCAAGCGATCGGGCGCCCGCGGCCTCAGTGCAGGCTCGCCATGAACTTCGCGATGACCGGGTTGAAGCGCCGGAAATCGACGAGGAACGCATCGTGGCCCTGGATCGACGGCAGCGCGGCGAATTCGACCGCGGCGCCCGCGGCGCGCAGGCTCTCGGCCATCTGCTCCTGCTGCTCGAGCGGGAACAGGATGTCGGTCTCGACGCCGATCACGAGCGCGCGCCGGATCGCCATGCGCGACACGCCGGCCTCGACCGTGCCGCCGTAATCGGCGAGGTCGAACCAGTCCATCGCACGCGAGAGATAGATATAGGCGCACGGATCGAAGCTGCCGACGAAACGCTCGGCGTGGCCCTCGAGGTACGACTCGATCTGGAACTCGCGGCCAAAGGGTTCGTGCGGCGGCGGGTCGACGCGCGCGCGGCCGAAGCGCTGCTTCCATTCGAGCGCCGAGCGGTACGTCACGACGCCGAGCTTGCGCGCGATCGCGAGCCCGTCGCGCGGCAGCGCGTCGTCGGTGTATTCGCCGTCGCGGAAGTTCGGGTCGCGGCGGATCGCCTCGCGCTGCAGCGAGCGGATCCCGATCGAGAACGGCAGCGCCTGCGGCGCGGACGAGATCAGCACCGCGTTCGGCACCGCATCGGGATACTGCAGCGCGAACGCCTGCGCGCTCATGCCGCCCATCGACGGCCCGACGAGGCACTTCAGCACGTCGATCCGCAGCGATTCGAGCACGAGCTTCGCCGCGTGCGCGACGTCTTCGAGCGTGAGATCGGGGAACCGCAATCGATACGGCCTGCCGGTCGAAGGGTCCGGCGAGGCAGGACCGGTCGAGCCCTTGCAGCTGCCGAGCGAATTGACGCAGACGACGAACATCCGCTGCGTGTCGATCGGCTTGCCGGGACCGACGACGTCCTCCCACCAGCCCGGCGACGGGTCGGCCTCGTTCGATGCGGCGTGCGCGCTCGGCGAAAGCCCGGTCAGGATCAGCACCGCGTTGTCGCGCGCGGCGGAGAGCTCGCCCCAGGTCTCGTAGGCGACGCGCGCGCCGTGCAGCACGCCACCGCGCTTCATGCGGAACGGCGAGGGCAGTTCGACGTAGCGCGTGGCGGTCATCCGCGGGTCCCGGCGCGTGGAAGGCGCGCGAGCTTAACCGATCCAGGGCCGTTTCCGTCCCGTGGCGCGCGCGGCGGGCATCGCCATTCGACAATGGATTCCCGCTTACGCGGGAATGACGGAAGTTGGAAAGCGACCTTCCCCCCCTACGTCATTCCCGCGAAAGCGGGAATCCATTTGGCGTACTACGGAACCACGCGATCGATCACGAGCTTGACCGGGGCGCGTTGCGTCGCGACCGTCAGCGGCGCCGAGATGACCTCGAGGTCGCCGCGCTGCGCGGCGGCGGTGCCGCTCTTCGAGATCCGTGCGCCGACGACGACCTCGGCGGCCTGCGAAAGCTTGAGCGCGGGCATCATTCCCATCGAGTCGTCGAGCACGATCGTCGTCGGGAACGACGGGACGGGAATGCGCTGGATCGCGAGCGGCATCTTCGGCCCCTGCGGTGCGCGCGCAAAGACGAACAACGTGTCGCCGGGCTCGATGCGAGCCGCGAGCGCGGGCGCGAGGGCGATCTCGATCACGAGGCGAGGACCCGCGTCGGCGGGCGCCGCGTCGATCGGTGCCTCGGCGCCGGCGATCGGCGTGGGCGCCGACGTCTCGGCGTTTTCAGGCGGCGAAGCGACACGCTCCGCGAGCGCCGGCATCCCGCCGCGCGCACGCGCCTGCGCGATCTGCTCGCGCACCGACTCCGCGACGTCGGAATCGGGCGGCAGTTGCGCGAGCAGGCGGTCCCACACCGCGACGGCGTCCTCGTAGCGCTCGTCCTGCAACGAAGCGATCCCGCTGAGCCAGAGTCCGCGCTGGTGCTCGGGCTCCAGCGCGAGCGCCTTGCCGAGCAGCGCGCGGCTCTCGTCGCCGAGCCGGCGATCCGGTGCCGCGAGCGCGAGCGATTCGGCGTACTCGACCATCGCGTCGGTTGAATCGGGCGAGATCCGGATCGCATTCGCGAGCGCGTCGCGCGCCTCGGCGAAGCGCTGCGTCTGCTTGTAGGCCCGGCCGAGCAGCAACCATCCCTCGAGGTCCTCGGGCTCGCGTTCGAGGCGAGCGACGAGCGCCGGGATCGCTTCCTCCATCGGCGGTGCGGTCGTCGAAGTCGCAAGGCCCGGCCCGATCGCGCGAGGCTCGCCGACGAATTGGTAGAGCCCGACCGAACCCGCGAGCAGCGCGAGCGCGAGCGCGGCGACGAGTGGCTTCGGCACGGGCGGCGGTGGCGGGAATTCCGCGCCGAGCGCGTCGCGCTTCGCCGCGAACTCCGCGTCGCTCAGCACGCCGTCGCGCCGCGCACGCTCGAGCGCATCGAGCCGCGCGTCGCGCGACGCGCCGCCGCGCACGAGCGGGCGCAGCACGAGGGCGAGCGCAACGAGCGCCATCACGCAGGCGATCGACCAGAACATCACCGTCACGGGAGGTCCTCGATACCGCCCGCGTCGGCCGGTAGCGCCTTCGAGCGCTTGCGCGCGATCCTGACGATCGCGCCGGCCGCGAGCAGCAGCACGACGCCGGGCCCGAACCACAACAGCCAGGTCGTCGCCTTGACCGGTGGGCGGTAGAGGACGAAATCGCCGTAGCGTTCGACCATGAACGTGCGGATCTCGCCGTCGCTGCGACCCGCGCGCATCATCTCGAACACCTCGTTGCGCAGGTCGCCGGCGAGCCCTGCGTCCGAGTCGGCGAGATTCTGGTTCTGGCAGACGAGGCAGCGCAATTCCTGGACGAGCGACTGGAAACGCTCCTCCTCGGCGCGGTCCGCGAACGGCAGCGGCGCGATCGCTTGCGCGAAGGCGGCGAACGCGGCGAGAACCCACGCAAGCAGCGCGCGCCTCATCGGCCTTTCCCCATCGCGTCGATCCGCGCGACGAGCTCGCGCTCGACGATCTCGGGCGTCAGCGGGCCGACGTGCTTGAAGCGGATGATGCCGGCCGCGTCGACCAGGAAGGTCTCGGGCGCGCCGTAGACGCCGTAGTCGATCGCGACGCGTCCGTCGGCGTCGACCGGGATCGCGTCGTAGGGATCGCCGAACTGCGCGAGCCAGCGCTTCGCGTCGTCGCCGTCGTCCTTCCAGTTGAGGCCGATCACCGGAACGAGGTTGCGCTCGGCGAACCGCGTCAGTGTCCCATGCTCATTGCGGCATTCGACGCACCAGCTGCCCCAGACATTGAGGACGTACGGCGCCCCGGCGAACTGTGAGCTCGCGATGCGCTGCGACGGGTCATTGAGCGCCGGGAGGTCGTAGGCCGGCGCGGGCTTGCCGATCAGCGGCGATGGCACCAGTCGCGTGTCCTTTCCGAGGCCCGCGAACAGCAGCAGCGCGAGGCCCGCGAACAGCACGAGCGGCACGACGAAACCAAGGTGCTTCATGCCGCCGCGGCCCGAGCCGGAAATTCGTCACCGGCGGGCGCCACGACGCGATAGCGCCGGTCGGCGGCCGCGATGAATCCGCCGAGCATCATCATCAGCGCGCCGAGCCAGATGAAGCGGATGTAGGGCTTGACGTAGATCCGCACGGCCCATGCCTTGCCCTCGTCGAGCGGCTCGCCGAGCGCGACGTACAGATCGCGGGTGAAGCCGGGATCGAGCGCGGCTTCGGTCATGACCTGGCCGCCGGCCGCGTACAGGCGCTTCTGCGGATGCAGCCGCGCGACCTCGTCGCCGTCCCGCGTCACGACGATCGTGCCGCGGTCGGCGATGAAGTTGGGACCCTCGTATCGCTCGGTCCCGTCGAACCGGAATGTGTAGCCCGACACTTCCGTCGATTCGCCACGACCCATGCGCAGGTCGCGCTCGATGCTCGTCGCCTCGGTCATCATGACGCCGATCACGAACACGCCGATGCCGAAGTGCGCAAGGCACATGCCGGTGATCTCGCCGTAGCCGAGCGCGCGGCGGCGCACGGGATCGCGTGCGAGGCCAATCACGTACGAGATCGTGCCACCGATGATCCACAGCCCGACGTAGATGCCCGCGATCGCCTTGCGCGGCAGATCGGACGCGAGCGCGAGCCCGAACGCCGCGAGCGACGCGACGACGAGCGCGCCGCGCAGCGCCCAGCCCCACGCGTGCACGCTGTCGCGCTGCCAGCGGCTGAACGGCCCGAACGGGACGAGCAACGCGAGGGGCGCCATCAGCAGCACGAAGAGCGTGCCGAAATACGGCGGGCCGACCGAGATCTTGCCCCAGCCGAACGCATCGACGATCAGCGGGTAGAGCGTGCCGAGCAGCACCATCGCCGCGGCGGAGCCGAGCAGCAGGTTGTTGACCATCAAGAGGCTCTCGCGCGACACGAGCGCGAACGGCGCGTCGTTCTCGCCCGAAAGCCGCGGCGCGCGCACGGCGAAGAGCAGCAGCGCGCCGCCCGTGACGAGTGCGAGGAAGATCAGGATGAACAGGCCGCGCGTCGGGTCCGACGCGAACGCGTGCACCGATGTCAGCACGCCCGAGCGCACGAGGAACGTCCCGAGCAGCGACAGCGAGAACGCGAAGATCGCGAGCAGGAGCGTCCAGCTGCGGAAGCTGCCGCGCTTGTCGGTGATCGCCTGCGAGTGGATCAGCGCGGTGCCGACGAGCCACGGCATGAACGACGCGTTCTCGACCGGATCCCAGAACCACCAGCCGCCCCATCCGAGCTCGTAGTACGCCCACCACGAGCCGAGCGCGATGCCGAGTGTGAGGAACGCCCACGCAACCTTCGTCCACGGCCGCGACCATCGGACCCAGCGCGTGTCGACACGCCCTTCGAGCAGCGCGGCGATCGCGAACGCGAACGCGACCGAGAAGCCGACGTACCCCATGTAGAGCATCGGCGGGTGGATGATCAGCCCCGGATCCTGCAGCAGCGGGTTGAGATCGTTGCCCTCGGCCAGCGCCGGCAGGTGCCGCAGGAACGGATTCGACGTGAACAGCGTGAACGCGAGGAAGCCGACGCTGACGACGCCGAGCACGCCGAGCACGCGCGCGACGAACGCATCGGGCAGCGCGCGCGAGAATGCGGCGACGGCGATCGTCCAGATCGAGAGGATCAGCGCCCACAGCAGCAGCGAGCCTTCGTGCGCGCCCCAGACCGCCGAAAAACGGTAGTAGGCGGGAAGCTTCGAGTTCGAATTCTGCGCGACGTACGCAACCGAGAAATCCTGCACCACGAACGCCCAGGTCAGGAATCCGAACGCGAGCGCGACGAACACGAACTGCCCGGCCGCCGCGGGCCGGGCGAGCGCGATCAGCCGTGCGTTGCGCGTGTGCGCGCCCCAGATCGGCAGCACGGCCTGCACGAGCGCGAGCAGCAGCGCGAGGACGAGCGCGAACTGGCCGAGCTCGGGGATCATCGCTTGCCGCCTGAAGCCGCATCCTGTGCCTTCGCTCGCGCAATCGCGTCGGCGACTTCCTTCGGCATGTAGTTCTCGTCGTGCTTCGCGAGCACTTCGTGCGCGGCGAAGGTGCCGTCGCCGCGCAGCGCGCCGGTCGCGACGACGCTCTGGCCTTCGCGGAACAGGTCCGGAAGTATCCCTTCGAACTCGACCGGCGTCGTGCGGAAGCGGTCGGTGACGACGAAGCGCACCTGCAGGCCCTCGCCGAAGCGCTTCACGCTGCCTTCCTCGACGAGCCCGCCCAGGCGGAAATTCCGTGCCTTCGGCGCCATGCCGGCGACGACGTCCGACGGGCTGTAGAAATGCTGCAGGTTCTGCTCGAGCGCCGCGAGCGCGAGCGCGGTCGCGCCGCATACCGCGATTACGACGAGCGACACGATCCAGATGCGGCGCCTGCGGATCGGGTTCATGCGGGCGGCGTCCCGGCGTCGCCGCGGCGCTGCTCGCGCTGCAGGCGCGAACGCAGGCGGGAAAGTGCCTTGCGGCGAGCGAGCAGTGGCGAGAGCGCGTCGGCCGCGAACACCAGCACGAACACGAGGTAGGCGGCGACGATGAACGGCGTGTGGCTCAAGCAGGCGCTCCGGCGAGCGCGAGCTCGCGTACCCAGTCCTTGCCGCCCTCCTGCTCGATCAGCGCGACGCGCGCGCGCGCGAACACCGACGCGAAGAAGTACACGTGCGTCGCGAGCGCCATCATGAGCAGCGGCAGGAGCATGCTCGGATGGATGCTCGATTCGCCCATCAATCGTACCGACTGGCCCTGGTGCAGCGTGCTCCACCATTCGACGGAGTAATGCACGATCGGGAGGTTGACGACACCGATCAGCGCGAGCAGGCACGCGGCGCGCGCGCCGCGCCGTGGATCGTCGAATGCGCGGTACAAGCCGATCACGCCGAAATACAGGAACAGCAGCACCAGCTCGGACGTCAGGCGCGCATCCCAGACCCAGTACGTGCCCCAGGTCGGCCGACCCCAGAGCGAGCCCGTCGCGAGCGTGACGAAGGTGAATGCCGCGCCGACCGGCGCGCACGCCATCGCGACGAGCTCCGCGAGCTTGATCCGCCACACGACCGCGACGAAGCCCGCGGCCGCCATCACGAAATAGGCGAACAGGCTCATCCACGCGCACGGCACGTGGATGTACATGATGCGGACGCTTTCGCCCTGGAGATAGTCGGCCGGCGCGCGCACGAGCCCGAGGTAGAGGCCTGCGACGGCGACGAGCAGGCTGACGGCGTACAGCCACGGCAGCAGGCGCCCGGCGAAGCGGTAGAAATACGGTGGGGAGCCCAGCTTGTGGAACCACAGCGTCAGCGCGTTCATTGCAGCAAACCTTCCCGTCCGGCGCTCCAGCGTGGCATGAACGGCGGTCGTGTCACGAGACGTTGAGCCTGATCGCCGCCGCGCACGCGAG
>DATLNY010000252.1:0-9110 GCA_035536495.1 Candidatus Saccharimonadia bacterium
TTCGACGTCGTCGTGTCGTGGGGCTCGCTCGAGCATATCGTCGGCGGCTATGAGCGCGCGCTCGGCGAGATCCGACGCGTGCTGCGTCGCGACGGCCTGTTGTTCGTGCACCCGGGCCTGTACTACTCCGACATCGGCAACCACCTCGGCGAGTTCGCGTTCGCGCGCGCCGAACCTTACGTCCACCTCAAGCGCTCACGCGAGGCCTTGCGCGAGCTCGTGCTGTCCTCGAAGCCCGACTACATCGACCGCGCCGGCGAGTTCGCAACGCCCGAGCAGTACTGGCAGTGGCACACCGAGCTCAATCCGATCACGGTCGCCGGGTTCGAGGCGAAGCTGCGCGGCGCCGGATTCGAGCCGTGGCGCGTCGCGCTGCGCACGCACGACCGCGTCGACTACACGCCGGAGCTGCAGCGCCATTCGTTCGTCGACCTCGCCGTCGGAGAACTGTACGTCTCGGCCTGGAACTGCAAGCCCTGACCGGTCATACAATGTGGCGTCGGGCCGGCCGGTCCGCGCATCCGGAGAGCGCCATGTATCGCATCGTCCTGATCGTCGCGGTGCTGTTGCTCGCGGCGTGCCGCGACCGCGACGATCCGCCGCCCGATCCGCAGGTCGTCGCCGCGAAGCCCGCGCCGACGGTGCTCGACGAGCCGCTCGAGGCGCTCGACAAGGCCCGCGCGGTCGAGCGGGACGTGCTCGACAACGCGAAGAAGGCCGACGAGGCGCTGGACGCGGCCGAGGGCGGCTAGGCGAAAGATCGCTTCAGAATCCACACTCGCAGTGCGCGTAGATCGCCGCGGGCCGCTGCCGCATCGCGTCGCGCACGAATGCGCGCAGGCCGACGAGCTCGTCGACGCGCGCGTCGGGCAGGAACGACGCGGGTAGCGCGAAATCCTGCGCGCGCGCGAACGACGCGAGGCGCGAGGCGCTCAAGTCGAGCATGAACCGGTCGAACGGCGAGACGTCCTTCTCGATGTAGCGGACCTGGTAGTCGTCGAGCCCGGCGCGCTTCGCGGCCGCCCCGAGCGCGTACTCGAACGTCCCGAGCGTGTCGACGAGGCCACGCGCCTTGGCCTGCTCGCCGCTCCAGACCCGGCCGCGCGCGACCGCGTCGACTTCCTCCGGGGTCTTCTCGCGCGCGATCGCGACCTTGCCGATGAAGTCGGCATAGCCCCGGTCGATGACGCTCTGGATGACGGTGCCGAGGCGCGGGTCGTACTCGCGCGTCGGGTCGATCGCGCCGGCGATCCAGGTCGTCGCGGCGCCGTCGGTGTTGAGGCCGAGCTTGGCCATCGCATCATCGACGTTGAACCACAGCCCGAAGATCCCGATCGAGCCGGTGATCGTCGATTCGCTCGCGACGATCTCGTCGGCGTTCATCGAGATCCAGTAGCCGCCCGACGCGGCGACGTCGCCCATCGATGCGACGACGGGCTTGCCGGCCTCGCGCGTCAGCTCGATCTCGCGACGGATCACCTCGGACGGGAACACGCCGCCGCCGGGCGAATCGACGCGCAGCACGATCGCCTTGACG
Organism: Candidatus Saccharimonadia bacterium; assembly: GCA_035536495.1. GTDB lineage: Bacteria > Pseudomonadota > Gammaproteobacteria > Xanthomonadales > Ahniellaceae > DATLNY01. Next base: position 1,538 of record DATLNY010000252.1, read on the forward strand.
TCGTCGTCTTCGCGCGCCTTGCGGATCAGCTTCGCGGTCGAGTCGCCGCCGACCGTGCCGGGCGGCTGGTCGCCGTCGACGATCTCGCCCTCGGCGACGACGACCGCGACCTGCGCGGCACCGAGCTTGACGGCGCGCACTGTCGCGTACGCCGCATAGCTCTCGACGTCGATCTGGCGGAACGTCTCGTCGTCGTCGTCCTTCGCGCCGGCCTCGATCAGCTGCGCGCGCAGCTCGTCGCGGGTCTTCAGCTCGTCGACGAGCTTCTGGTCGAGCGCGAGCTTCGCAAGGTCGCCGCCGCGCGCGACGATCTCGGTGTCGAGCGCATCGATGCTCGCCGCGAGCGCCGCAGCGTCGAGCCCGCGCAGTTTCGCGATGTCGGCGAGATAGCGCTGCCAGACGTCGCCCATCCAGTAGAGGTCCGCCTCGCGCGCCTCGGGCGACTGGTCGCTGCGGATGAACGGCTCACCGGCCGACTTGTATTCGCCGACGCGGAACAGCCGCGCCTCGACCCCGAACTTGTCGAACGCATCCTTGAAGTACGTGCGGTAGCGGCCGAGCCCCTCGAGCAGCACCGCGCCCTCGGGGTGCAGGTAGATCCTGTCGGCGTGGGCGGCGAGGTAGTAGCCGCGCTGGTCCATGCCGTCCGCGTACGCGATGACTTCCTTGCCGCTCTTCTTGAAGCGCACGAGCGCGGCGCCGATCTCGCGCAGCGTCGCATGCCCGGCGCTCGCGAGCAGGTCCGGTGCGATCACGACGCGATCGATCATCGGGTCGGTCGCGGCCGACTCGAGCGCGCGAAGCACGTCGCGCAGCTGCAGCTCCTCGATGTCGTCGCCGATGAGCTTCGCGAGCGCGCGGTCGGCCGGCGAGGCCGAATACTGCTCGACGATGCTGCCGCGCGGCGCGAGCACGAGCGCGGTCTTCGGCCCGAGCTTCGGCGTCGTGCCGGCGATCGCCGCGAGCACGAGCACGACGATCAGCAGGAACAGCAGGTTCATCGCGAAGCGCCGCGACGCGTCGAGCGCTCGATAGCTTCCGCGCACGAAGCGCACGAACAGGTTGGGACGGTTTTCGGTCATGGGATTTCGATCGGGGCGTCGCGTGAGGGGGGCCGGGGTCGGCGGGAGCCGGCCTGACCCGGCACCGGGACGGCAAGCTTAGCGGCCCGCGCCGTCACGGCGATGTCACGAAGGTCATTGTCCGCGCCCGCCGCGCGAGTGCCGCGCATCCGCAGCGGTGTAGGATCGGGCTCGAGAATGCTTTCGCCCGCCGGGACGGAACGGAATCCAGCGCATCGGATCATCGATTCCGCGGTCCTCTTTGCTGCGACGATGGTGTGCATGCTTGTCGCGCCTGCGTGGCCAGTCCGGTGATCGAACACCATCAGGCCGGTCAATTCCAGCGATCGATCCCCGTTGAAGCACGCTGGCCGGGAGATCCGCCATGATCAGAAGTAGTGCGCTCGTTCTCGCACTCGTCGCCACGCTTGCTGCAGGTGGAGGCAGCGGAACCCCCGCGGATCTTGCCACCGACATCAAGGACGCTCTCGTTGCGGGCGACGTCGACAAGCTGTTGGCCACGGCCGACCTCGAGGGTTCGCCACCGAAGGCGCAGTTCCCTTTCGTGAAGCTGATCACCGACTGCATGGGGGGAACCCGTTGCGAGGTGGTCGCAAAGCCGCATGACCCGAAGTTGGAGTCGGAAGTACGGAATTGGGCGCAGCGGGTGGAGCTGGAGCTTCCGGCCGCGTTCGACGGCGTGATCGAGATCGTCGGTCGCGACGCCAATGACACCGCGGCGGGGCCCCTCGTCGATGAGAGATTCGCGTACGCGCGAGTGGGCGGCCAGTACAAGGTGCTGCTTGGTCGTCACTTCGCCGCTGAGCATGCGCGACTGCGGGCCACCACCGCGCAGGCCGCCGCCGAGCGCAGGATGCGCGACGGAATCTGGGTGCCCGAAACCCGGAAGTCCGATACCACGTGGCTCAAAACCGCGAAAGCGCTACCTGTCGACGGCGGCGAGCCGGGCAAGGCGTTCGTCGAGATCCTCGAAGCGCTCAAACCCGCCGTGGCCGCCGAGGACGTCGACGCAGCGGCGCAACTGCTCGGCGACTGGGGCCTCCGTGTGCTCGGCCCCACCGACGGCGACGGCAAGCCGGTGCCACTCGCACATCGCCGCCGCCACCTGCGGATGCAGGCGCGGCGGTTCGTGGTCGAAGCCAAGGTGCTGGGCGGTTGGCAGCGCGGCGACGAGGCGATCGTGGTGATCGACGGCGTCAACGGTGCCGGCTGGATCGTTCGCGGCGCGATGAAGCTGGCACGCGTCGACGGCCGCTGGCGCTACGAGGACGGTTACCTCATCGAAGTCCCGCCGACACCGTTGTCGAGCGGCAAGAACTGAAGGCGATCCCCGCGGTGGGCATCACGCCGGCTATGGCGCAAGCGGCCCGCGCCGTCACGGCGATGTCACGAAGGTCATTGTCCGCGCCCGCCGCGCGAGCGCGACGAAGCGCGCGCCGAGCAGCAGCGCCGAGGCCGTCAGCCCGGCGATGAAGCCGATCCAGAGCCCCGGCGCGCCGAGGCCGCGCTCGAGCCCGAGCCACCAGCCGACCGGAAATCCGATTCCCCAGTACGCGAGGGTCGTGACGATCGCCGGGACCAGCGTGTCCTTGAGCCCGCGCAGCGCGCCGTTCGCGAGCGCCTGGATGCCGTCGGAGAACTGGAACCAGACGCCGTAGCCGATCAGCGTGATGCCGAGCGCGAGCACGGCTGCGTCGTCGGTGTACGCATCGACGATCGGTCGTGCGAACACGAGCATCAGCACCACCGCGACGAGCTGGCACGCGAGCACGAGCACGAACGCAGCAGCACCGGCCCACGCGATCGCGTCGGCGTCGCGGCGCCCCACCGCATTGCCGACCCGGACCGTCGCGGCCATCGCGACGCCGAACGGCACCATGAACGTCACCGAGGCGACGTTGAGCGCGATCTGGTGCGCCGCCGCCGGCACGGCGCCGAGCGAGCCCGCGAGCAGCGCGGTCGCGACGAACAGCCCACCCTCCATGCAGATCGACACCGCCATCGGCACGCCGATCCGCAGCAGCGAGAGGATCTGCCGCGCGTCCGGCCAGTCGAACGACGCAAACGGCCGCGCCTCGCGGTAGTGGCGACGCAGCGCGAGATAGCCGAGGAACGAAATCGCCTGCACCCACAGCGTGAGCGCGTGCGCATAGCCCGCGCCTGCTGCGCCGAGCGCCGGCAGGCCGAGGCGCCCGTACATGAGGCCCCAGGCGACTGGCACCAGCACGAATACGCCGAGCAGACCGAAGTACATCGTCGGGCGCGTCAGCGACAGTCCCTCGCTGAAGTTCTTGCAGGTGAAATACAACGCGAGCGCGGGCGCGCCCCACGCGATCGCGCGCATGAACGCAACCGCGTCGGGCACGACCGTCGCATCGACGCGGGCGAATCGCAGCAGCGGCTCGGCCTCGCGCAGCAGCAGCCCGAGCGAGATCCCGAGCCCGAGCGCGAGCCAGAGCGCCTGGCGGAACACCGCGCCGGTCTCGCCGCGTCGGCCGGCGCCGTCGAGCTGCGCGACGGCCGGCGTCACCGCGAGCAGCACGCCGATCAATACGAGCAGCACGACGACCCACGCCTGCGAGCCCATCGCGACCGCGGCCTGGACGTGCGTCCCGAGGCCGCCCGCGAGCATCGTGTCGATGACGTTGAGCGAGATCGCGAGCAGCTGGCCCGCGACGATCGGCAACGCAAGCACGAAGGTCGCGGCGGCTTCCTGCCGCAGGCGCGCGGTACGGCGCATCGGATGGCCTTTTCCCCGGGCGCGGTATCGTAACGGCTCGCGTCATCGGCGATCAGCGCGGGACGATCAGCGCATGCGCAGCACGGCCTTCGTGACCGGTGGATCGGGCTTCCTCGGCCAGCACCTCGTGCGCCGGCTCGTCGCGGGCGGCGTGCGCGTGCGCGCACTTGCGCGCAGCGACGCGTCGAAGCGACTCGTCGAGGCTGCCGGCGCAGAACCGGTGCCGGGCGAGCTCACCGATCCCGCAAGCCTCGACGCCGCACTGGCGCAGCCGACCGACGTCGTGTTCCACGCCGCCGCGGACACGAATCGCTGGACGCCGAACAACGCGCGCCAGACCCGCATCAACGTCGAGGGCACGCGCATGCTCGCCGAAACCGCGCTCGCGCGCGGCGCGAAGTTCTTCGTGCATACCTCGAGCGTTTCGAGCTTCTCGCACCTCGTCGACGAGGAGCTGACCGAGGACTCACCGCGCCGCGGCGGCGAGTCGTGGGTCAACTACGAGCGCACGAAGTTCCTCGCCGAGGAACAGGTGCGCGGCGCAATGGCGCGCGGGCTCGAGGCCGCGATCGTCCATCCCGCGCATATCTTCGGTCCCGGCGACACGAGCAACTGGGCGCAGCTCGTGCAGCTCGTCGATCGCGGGCAGCTGCCGGGCGCGCCGCCGGGCAGCGGCGCGTTCGCGGACGTGCGCGAGGTCGCGCGCGCGCAGATCGAGGCATGGCGCCGGCGGCGCTCGGGCGAGGCGTACCTGCTCGGTGGCGAGCATGCGACGTTCGTCGACCTCATCGCGCGCATCGGGCGCGAGCTCGGGCGGCGCACGCCGCGCCGCGCGACGCCGGCGTTCGTGCTGCGCGCGTATGCGTGGACGCTCGACATGGCGAGCCGCGTCACCGGGCGCGAGCCGGCGATCACGCGGGAGGCCGCCGTATTCACGTGCCACGCGCTGCGCGTCGATTCGTCGAAGGCAATGCGCGAGCTCGACTACGGCATCACGCCGCTCGACCGGCTGCTCGCCGACACGATCGCGTGGATGCGGCAAAACGATATGCTGCTGCGCGCGTGAGGTACCCGCCCGGCGCCGCGCGCCGGCTCGATCAGGACGAGGAACGATGAGCGAGGCGCCGACGCCCGACACCCCTGCGGTCATGGTCCCGGCCACGGTCATGACGGCGACGGGCGAGACCTGCGCGAACTGCGGTGCGGCGATGCACGGTGCGTACTGCTACGCATGCGGGCAGCCGCGGAAGGGCACGATCCGGCCGCTTTCCGGCATCGTCGCGGATTTCCTCGATACGGTCTTCAACCTCGACGCGCGGACGTGGCGCACGCTCGCGCCGCTCTACTTCAAGCCGGGCTTGCTCAGCAACGAGTACTTCGCCGGACGCCGCGTGCGCTACGTCACGCCGTTGCGGCTCTACTTCTTCCTTTCGATCATCGCATTCCTCGTGATCTCGGCGTCGGCAAACGTCGACGACATCAAGGTCAACGACGGCCGCGGGGTGCGGCGCACCGCTGCGGAGGTGCGCGAGGACCGAACCGAGGGACTCGAGCGCGGCCTGCGCTTCATGCCGAAGGAAGCACGCGACGAGATACGGGCCGAGGTCGAGCGCGAGCTGGCGGCCGAAGCCGCGCGCGACGCGAAGCGCGCGGCCGACGCCGCCGGCATCGCGTCGGGCCCGCCTGCCGCACCAGCCCGGCCCGCGCCGCCGGCCGACTCGGTCGGCGCGCGGCCCGCCGGCGCCACGGCGGGTGCCGAAGCCGGGCGCGACGACGAGCGGCGATGGATCCAGTTCAACGGCGAGCGCTGGCATCGCACCGACAACCCGCTGACGTTCGGATGGTTGTCGGACGACCTCAATGCCGCGCTCAACGACGAGATCGGCGTCCTGCTCAACAAGATCGAGGCGCTCGAGCAGGATCCGCGACCGTTCTTCAAGGAGCTTTTCTCGATCGCGCCGCAGGCGCTGTTCTTCATCCTGCCGCTGTTCGCGCTGCTGCTGAAGCTCGTCTACGTGTTCAAGCGGCGGCTCTACATGGAGCACATGATCGTCGCGCTGCACAGCCACAGCTTCCTGTGCCTGTCGCTGCTCGTCATCGCGGCGCTCGGGTGGCTCGAGGAAAAGCTCGCGGGCGTCGCGTTCGCCGGGTTCGTCGTCGGGCTCGTGCTCGCCGCGGCCAGCATCTGGATCCCGCTCTACCTGCTGCTGATGCAGCGCCGCGTCTATCGCCAGAACTGGTTCATGACGCTGCTGAAGTTCGTCGTCGTCGGAATCTGCTACACGTTCCTGCTCGTGTTCGGGCTGCTGGTCGCGATGCTCGTGAGCCTGATTTTCCTGTGAGGCTGATTTCCCCGTGAGCGTTGCCGTGAGCCGCCCATGATCGTCTACGAGGTCCGCGCGGTCGTCGCGCCCGATGCGGCCGGCGCGTACCGCGCCTGGCTCGAGCCGCACATCCGCGAGATCCTCGCGATTCCGGGCTTCACGCGCGCGGAGCTGCTCGCCGAGGACGACGACGCGGGCAAGGCCGTCATGACGGTGCGCTACCACCTCGAATCGCGCGCCGCGCTCGAGTGCTACCTGCGCGAGCACGCGCCGCGGCTGCGCGCCGACGGGCTCGCGCGTTTCGGCGGGAAATTCGAAACGAGCCGGCGCGTGCTCGAGCTCGTGCGGCGAGTCCCCGACTGACGCGACGGTGCCAGCGGCGCGTCAGCTGCGCGGCGGACGTCGCGGCGGCGGCGGGCGCGGCGGGCGCATGTCGCGGCGCGGCGGCGGACGCTGCCCGGGCCGCATCTCGCGCGGCTGCGCGCGCGTGCCGTCGGCCGGGCGCAGCAGCTCGCGCCGCTGCTCCGGGGTCGCGCGATAAAGCTCCAGCCGTACCGTCTCGCGCTCGGCCGGCGTCAGGCCGCTCATGCGTTCGCGCAGCGCCTGGCGTTCGGCCTGCGTCATCGATTCGAACATCTCCCGGGCCGCTTCGCGTTCGGCCGGCGGCAGGTCGCGCAGCCGCATCGGGGCGCCCTGCGCGCGCTCGTTCGCGCGCGCGCCCTGCAGGAACGCGCGCCGCTCCGCGGGCGTCATGCGCTCGAAGCGACGGCGCAATTCGGCGCGCTCGGCCGGCGGCAGGCTGCGGAAACGCTCGAACGTGCCGCGCAAGCGCTGCTGCTGCTCGGGGGGGAGCGCACGGAACGCCTCGTAGCGGCGGCGGATCCGCTCGCGCCGCTCCGGCGCGAGTTGCTGCCAGTCCGCGAAGCGCTGCGCCGCGGCGCGGCGTTGCGCGACGTCGAGCGCATTCCAGCGGCGCGCGCCTTCGCGCAACTTCTCGCGCGTGTCGGCCGGCAGCGTTTCCCACTGATCGACGAACGGCATCAGCACGCGCCGTTCGTCGGACGGCAGCTCGTCGAACGACGTCGCGGCTGTCGCTGCCGGTGCGAACGCGAAGACGACCGCGAACAGCAAGCCGAACACGAGGCGGTCAATCCGGCTCATCGGACGCCCTCGGTGGCCGTTGCGCGTCGCTGCGCGGCTTCGGCGGCGTTTCCGCGGATGAAGCCGACTCGGGCTTGCGACCGGTGGCCGATGACGCAGGCGCGGGCGACGCCGACTCGCCCGCTGCCGACGGATCGATCGACTCCATCGCCGCCTCGACGCTCTCGGGGTCGATCGGACGGCCCTCGGCGTCCGAGAACTCGGCGAGGTGCAGCAGCAGCTCGAGGCTCGGCGCGTCGTCCGCGGCGTTCGCGGCGGAAGCGAGC
>DATLNY010000253.1:0-6598 GCA_035536495.1 Candidatus Saccharimonadia bacterium
GACCGACAGCGCGTCGGCGCCGTGGAACGGCAACTCGCCGGTCAACAGCTCGTAGCAGACGACGCCGAGCGAATAGATGTCGGCGCGGCCGTCGAGGTCCTGGCGCCGCGCCTGCTCGGGGCGCATGTAGCCGGTCGAGCCGATCATCTTGTCCTGCGTCGTCACGCGGCTCTCGTGGTCGCGCGAGATCGCGATGCCGAAATCGGCGAGCAGTACGCGCTCGGTCTTGTCGAACAGGATGTTCGCGGGCTTTACGTCGCGGTGGACGACGCCGTGCGCGTGCGCGTACTTCAGCGCCTCGCAGGTCGAGCGCAGCACCTCGACGACGCGCCGCGGATCGTCGCGCAGGTCGCGTTGCGACAGATCGCCGTTCGGGAGGAACGGCATCGTGTAGTACAGCGCGTCGCCGGCGCGCCCGACCTCATGGATCCCGACGATGTTCGGATGGTCGAGCCGCGCGATCGTGCGGGCCTCGCGCTCGAAGCGCTCGGCGAGCTCGGGCGATTTCTCGTACCCGAGCACCTTGATCGCGACCTGGCGCTGCAGCGACAGCTGCGTCGCGAGGTAGACGTCGGCCATGCCGCCTTCGCCGAGCCGGCGCACGAGCCGGTAGCCGGGAATCTGCGGCAGCGCGACGGGCGATTCGAGCAGGTCGTCGGTCATGGTCGCGCGGCGGGGGCCGAGCCTCGCGATGTTACCGTAGCGCCGCGACCGGTCCGGCCGAGGCAGTAGCGCTCGTGCGCGAATCCACTGCGCGACGCTGAGTAGCGCGGCGACGGATCCCGCCGCTCAGAACAGCAGCGAGGCCATGCGGCGCCGCGTCGCGCCCACGAGCTCGGGGTCGGGCACGAGGTCGAATGCGGCGATCAGCAACCTGCGGCCGAGATCCTCGTCGTAGCTGCGGTCGGTGCGCATGATCTCGAAGAACTGCTCGAGCGCTGCTTCGTGCTCGCCCGAAAGAAGCAGGTGCGTGCCGAGCTGGTGGCGCGCGCGAAGATCCTTCGGGTCCTCGGCTACCGCGCGTTCGAGCTCGCGGCGCGGCGGCGCGCCGGTCAGCGCGCGCGCGAATTCGAGGTGGGAGCGCAGCTTCTTCGCGCGATCGGATTCGGCGAGGTTCGCAGGCAGTCGGTCGAGCAGCGCGAGCGCGCCGTCGACCTCGCCGGTCTGGACCAGCGCTTCCGCGAGCTCGAGCTTGAGCTCTTCGCGGTCGGGCTCGGCCGCGATCTGCTCGCGCAGCAATACGACGCGCATTTCCGCCGACATCGGCTCGGGCTCGGCCTCGGGTAGCGGCGCCTCGCCGGGCTCGCCGACGTGCGCAGCGAGGATCTCGCGGATGACACTCGCGGGCTGGGCGCCCATGAATCCGTCGACCGGGCGTCCGTCCTTGATCAGCATGACGGTCGGCAGCGAGCGGATGCCGAACAACGCGGCGAGCTGCATCTGGTCGTCGGTGTTGACCTTCGCGAGCAGCACCCGCCCGCCGTAGCTCGCGACGACCTGCTCGAGCACCGGCGTGAGCTGGCGGCACGGGCCGCACCACGGCGCCCAGAAGTCGACGAGCACCGGAACTTGCGTCGATGCCGCGAGCACGCTCTGCTCGAAGTCGGCCTGGGTCGCGTCGAAGATGAAGCTCGAGTCGTTCATGCGTCCTGCGAGATGGGTGCGGAATCGCGTGGCACAAGGCGGGGGCTCGGCGAGCCAGTCACGGCTGCCGGTAGACGACGCCGTTCTTCATCACGAACGCGACGCGGCGCGTCAGCGAGATGTCGGCGAGCGGGTCGCCCGCGACCGCGACGACGTCGGCGTACTTGCCGGGCTCGAGCGTCCCGAGCGAGTCCGACGCGCCGAGCAGATCCGCGGCATTCAGCGTCGCCGCGCGGATCGCCTCGATCGCCGGCATGCCGCCCTCGACCATCAGCTCGAACTCGCGCGCGTTGTCGCCGTGCGGGAACACGCCGGCGTCGGTGCCGAATGCGATCCGCACGCCGGCGGCATGCGCCCTCGCAAACGTCTTCTGGATCAGCGGGCCGACCGCGAGCGCCTTCGGCCGCACGATCTCGGGGTAGTAGCCGGGCCGTTTCGCCTGCTCCGCTACGAACGCGCCGGCCGTGATCGTCGGGACGTACCACGTGCTTTTCTGCTTCATGAGGCGCATGACCTCGTCGGTCATGTACGTGCCGTGCTCGATCGAGTCGACGCCGCCCTCGACCGCGCGCTTCATGCCCTCGGTGCCGTGCGCGTGCGCAGCGACCTTGTAGCCGTAGTCGTGCGCCGCCTCGACGACTGCGCGGACTTCGTCGAGCGTGAACTGCGGGTTCTGCCCGCTCTTCGCATACGAGAGCACGCCGCCGGTCGCGGTGATCTTGATCAGGTCGGAGCCTTCCTTGTAGCGCTGCCGCACGGCCTGGCGCGCTTCCTCCGGCGAGTTGATGACGCCCTCTTTCGGTCCCGGGTCACCGACGGCCCTGGCGAGCTCGCGATTGAGGCCGTTGGTGGGATCGGCGTGCCCGCCGGTCGTCGCTATGCTCCTGCCCGCGGCGAAGATGCGCGGGCCCTCGATCCAGCCCTGCGCGATCGCGTTGCGCAGGCTCGTCGCCGGACCGCCGAGGTCGCGCACCGTGGTGAAGCCCGCGAGCAGCGTCGTCCTCGCGTACTTCGCGGCGCGAAACGCAAAGTCCTCGGGATCGAGCCTGAAGCCTTCGACGTAGCTGTCCTTGCTCGACTCGCTCGTCAGGTGCACGTGCGAATCGATCCAGCCCGGCATGCAGGTGTGGCCGTCGAGGTCGATCGCCGTCGCGCCGGCCGTTTCCGCGCGGCCCGGCACGAGCGATTCGATCCGCTCGCCCCGCACGACGATCGTGTGCGGACCGAGCTTTCGTCCCGCCTCGACGTCGATGACGGCGCCGCAATGCAGCGCGTGGAGCTGGACGGGGGCCGCGTCCTGCGCGCGGCCCGGCGCGAGCGCGAGCATCAGTGCTGCGGCGATCAGCGATCGGGCCATGCGCGTTTCCTCCGTCGGGGACCGCGATGTTACGTGATGCGCAGCGCCGCCTCGCGGCCGAGCAACGCGAAACCGAGGTACTCGAACGACAGGCCACGCGCCGCGACGAGCTCCGCGAACGCGCGCCGCTCGCCCTCGTCGCCGGCGCCGAGGTAATCGTCGAACTGCAGCACGGTGCCGGGCACGAGGCGATCGGCGAACGCACCGAGCACGGTGCGGGTCGACTCGTAGAGGTCGCAATCGACGTGCGCGAAGCGCAGCGGGCCGGGATGCGCCGCGAGGTACGCCGGCAGCGTCTGCTCGAACCAGCCGCGGTGCAGCACGACGTTCGCGGGCATCCGCGGCAGTACGCCGCCGGTGCTGTAGCTGCCGCGCGGATCGTTTGCGGTCCAGTCGGCCGGCAGCCCCTCGAAGCTGTCGAAGCCGTGCACCGGGCCGGGCGTCGTCGCCGCGATCTGCCGCAGCGAACGGCCATGGAACACCCCGAACTCGGCCGTCGTCCCGTGGACGGTGCAGGCCGACGACGCATGACGCAGCAGCGACGCGGCGGTGCCGAACACGCGCGCGGGCGGAACGTGCCGCGCCTGGTAGAGCACCGCGTCCCAGCGCGCATTCGCGCGCGCGCGGCCGAAATCGCGCGGCTGCGCCTTGCTGCGGCCGGTGAAGATCGCGAGCGCCTCGGCTGCGATGACGAGCTCGCCGGCGCCGGGGAACTCCGCCGCGAGCGACTCGAAGCGCGACGCGGCGGCGGCAATCGGCTCGAGGTCGAGGGCATAAAGCGCGCGCAGGAATTCCGCCTGCACGGACCGCTCGTCGTGTCGCTTGCGCGCATCGAGCCGGGCTGCTGCCCGCGCGGGCTCGCCGAGCGAGGCGAGCGCCTGCGCGCAACGCACGAAGTCGTCGGCGCTCGCGGCCGGCGAGTCCGCGGCCGCCTCGAACTCGACGAGCGCGTCGTCGTAGCGACCGCAGCCCCACAGCGCCTGCGCCCGGAGCCCCGTCGCGCCGGCCAGGGCCGAAGCGCCGGCCAGGTCGAGCCGCGTCAGCGCGTCGCCGTAGTCGCGCCGCTCGAGCGCGGCGCGAACGGCGGCCAGGCCCGCGGCGGGGCCGGAATCGACGGTGTCGTCGGGCTGCATCGCCGGATCATAGGGGCCGTGCCGCGCGGATGACGCGCTTGCTGCGCTGCGGTAGGCTCGTCCGATCCCCCGGTCCACCGTGCCGATGCAAGAACATTACGACCCCCGGGCCGTCGAATCGGCCGCGCAGTCCTATTGGGCGAAGCACCGCTGCTTCGAGGTCGTCGAGGACACGTCTCGGCCCAAGTACTACTGCCTGTCGATGCTGCCGTACCCGTCCGGTGCGCTGCACATGGGGCACGTGCGCAACTACACGATCGGCGACGTGATCTCGCGCTTCAAGCGCATGCAGGGGCACAACGTGCTGCAGCCGATGGGCTGGGACGCGTTCGGGCTGCCGGCGGAGAACGCCGCGATCAGGAACGACACCGCGCCCGCGAGGTGGACCTACGCGAACATCGAGCACATGCGCGCGCAGCTCGAACGCATGGGCTTCGGTTACGACTGGTCGCGCTCGTTCGCGACGTGCCGGCCCGAGTACTACGTGCACGAACAGCGCATGTTCACGCGCCTGTTCGGGCAGGGCCTCGTCTATCGCCGCAACTCCGTCGTCAACTGGGATCCGGTCGACCAGACCGTGCTCGCGAACGAGCAGGTCATCGACGGGCGCGGCTGGCGCTCGGGTGCGGTGGTCGAGCGTCGCGAGATCCCGCAGTGGTTCCTCAAGATCACGGCGTACGCGGAGGAACTGCTGCGCGAGCTCGACGCGCTCGACGGCTGGCCCGATGCGGTCAAGACGATGCAGCGCAACTGGATCGGGCGCTCGGAAGGCCTCGAGCTCGAATTCCCGGTCGAGGGCCGGGAAGCTCTGACGGTGTACACGACGCGCCCCGACACGCTGATGGGCGTCACCTACGTCGCGGTCGCGGCCGAGCACCCGCTCGCGCAGCGCGCCGCCGAGCAGAACTGCGCGCTCGAGCAGTTCATCGCGGAATGCCGTCGCGCGCAGGTCGCGGAAGCCGCGATCGAGACGATGGAAAAGCGCGGCATGCCGACGGGGCTGCATGCGACGCACCCGGTCAGCGGCGAGCGCATCCCGGTGTGGGTCGCGAACTTCGTGCTGATGGGCTACGGCACCGGCGCCGTCATGGCGGTGCCCGGCCACGACGAGCGCGATCACGAGTTCGCGCTGAAATACGGGCTGCCGATCCGGCAGGTGCACGCGCACCCGATCTGGATGATCGATACACGAAAGGGCCGTGCCGAACACGAAATCGAGTACTACCGGTACGACCCCGCGACATGGAAGGACTGGTACGCCGCGAAGACGGAGGAGACGACTTATTCGGTCAATTCCAGCCCGGTGATTCCAGAGGGCGCGGGATTCGCCGAGGCCTTCGACGCGATCGCCTCGATCGCCGCCGAGGATGGCTGGGGCCGCCGGACGGTCAACTACCGCCTGCGCGACTGGGGCGTCTCGCGCCAGCGCTACTGGGGTTGCCCGATCCCGATCGTCTACTGTGCGACATGCGAGGCGGTGCCGGTACCGGACGACGAGCTCCCGGTCGTGCTGCCCGAAGACGTGACGTTCATGGGCGTGCAGTCGCCGATCAAGGCCGACCCCGAGTGGCGCAAGACGACGTGCCCGAAGTGCGGCGGTCCGGCCGAGCGCGAGACCGACACGTTCGACACGTTCATGGAGTCGAGCTGGTACTACGCGCGCTACACCTCGCCGGGCGCGGCCGCGATGATCGACGAGCGCGCGAACTACTGGCTGCCGGTCGACCAGTACATCGGCGGGATCGAGCACGCGATCCTGCACCTCCTGTATTTCCGCTTCTATCACAAGCTCCTGCGCGACGCCGGCTACGTGCGCACCGACGAGCCCGCGACGCGGCTGCTGTGCCAGGGCATGGTCGTCGCCGAGACGTTCTATCGCGACGAGCCCGACGGCTCGAAATCGTGGATCAACCCGTCCGAGGTCGAGATCGTCCGCGACGAGCACGGCAAGGTCGTCGGTGCGTCGCTCGTCCGCGACGGCAAGCCCGTGCGGATCGGCGGCGTCGAGAAGATGGCGAAGTCGAAGAACAACGGCGTCGATCCGCAGGCGATGGTCGATGCGTACGGCGCCGACACGGTGCGATTGTTCTCGATGTTCGCAGCGCCCCCCGAGATGTCGCTCGACTGGAAAGAGGCCGGCGTCGAGGGCATGTCGCGCTTCCTGCGCCAGCTCTGGCGCGAGGTGCACGCGCACGTGTCTGCGGGACCGGTCGGCCCCCTCGCGCCGTCGGGCTTGAGCGCGGCGCAGAAGACGATGCGTCGCCATGTCCACGAGACGATCGCGAAGGTCGCCGACGATATCGGGCGACGTTACAAGTTCAACACGGCGATCGCGGCGGTCATGGAGCTCATGAACGCGCTCGCGAAGTTCGACGACGCGTCGTCGCAGGGCCGCGCGGTCCTGCAGGAGGCCTGGGAAGCGGTCGCGCTGCTGCTGAACCCGATCACGCCGCACACGAGCCAC
>DATLNY010000254.1:0-6306 GCA_035536495.1 Candidatus Saccharimonadia bacterium
GACAAGTTCAAGTCGATGCCGGGCTTCACGACCGTCACCGCGGCGCTCGAGAAGGTCCAGCAGAACGTCAAGCTGCTCTCGCACATCACGCCGCTGCAGCTGCGCGAGTTCATGCTCGACTCCGAAGTCCAGGCGCCGAAGGCGGGCGAGACGATCTTCGCGCGGAACGACTACACGAACACGTTCTATTCGATCGTCGACGGCGAGGTCCACATTCCGCTCGACGGCAACCGCAAGATCACGCTCAAGCGCGGCGAGTTCTTCGGCGAGATGAGCCTGATCTCCGGCCGGCGCCGCTCGGCGACCGTGCTCGCGGGTCCGAACTGCGTGCTGATCGAGACGCCGCGCCGCTCGATGAACAAGCTCATCGCATCGGTCGACGCGGTCAAGCGCGACATCGACCGCGTCTTCATCACGCGCGCGATCCAGTCGCGCCTCGCGCCCGAGGCGATGCAGCAGCACATCGCCGATGTCGTCGAGACCGCGAAGATCGAGAAGTACAAGGCCGGCGACACCGTCTTCACCGAGGGCGAGGTCGGCGACGCGCTGCACCTCGTGCGGGTCGGCTCGCTGACGATCTCGCGCAACATCGGCGGCAAGGAAGTCGTGCTCTCGTACGTGCCGGCCGGCAACTACGTCGGCGAGATGGCGCTGCTCGGCGACTCGAAGCGCTCGGCGACCGCCCGCGCGGCGATCACGACCGAGACGATCCGGCTCGACGGCGCGGCGTTCAAGAAGCTCGTGGACCGCACGCCGATCCTCAAGATGCGGCTGCAGGCGGAATTCAGCCAGCGCACCGCGGCGAACCTCGCGATGCAGGCGATGCCGACCGGCGGCGACATCATCTCGTTCCTGATCTCCCAGGGCGCCGGCGAGGCGACCGACATCCTGCTGATCGACGAGTCCCTGTGCGTGCGCTGCGACAACTGCGAGAAGGCGTGCGCCGAGACCCACGGCGGCACGTCGCGCTTGCGCCGCGAGGCGGGACCCACGTTCGCGAACGTCCACGTCCCGACCTCGTGCCGCCACTGCGAGCACCCGCACTGCATGAAGGACTGCCCGCCGGACGCGATCCACCGCGCGCAGAACGGCGAGGTCTACATCGCTGACAACTGCATCGGCTGCGGCAACTGCGAGCGCAACTGCCCTTACGGCGTCATCAAGCTTGCGTCGAAGGCGCCGAAGAAGCCCGGCCTGCTGCAGTGGCTGATGTTCGGCGCAGGTCCCGGTCCCGGCGAGGCGCCGTACGAGTACGCGAAGAAAAAGAAGAAGGACGCCGGCGAGAAGAAGGCGGTCAAGTGCGACATGTGCAAGGACCTCAGCGGCGGTCCTGCGTGCGTGCGCGCCTGCCCGACCGGCGCCGCGATCCGCATCTCCCCCGAGGAATTTCCCGCCTACGCGCAATCGCGCCGCTGAGGACACGGACGTCCCGCCATGCATGACTCATTCCTCACGCATGCAAACAAGCGCTATCTCTGGGTCGGGCTCGTGCTGCTCGTCGGCGCGATCCTCGCGTATTCGTGGCACGACCCGGTGGGGCGTCCGAACGGCGGGACCTGGCTCGGCTACACGCTCGGCACGATCGGCGCGGCGCTGATCGTCTGGCTGATGCTGTTCGGGATGCGCAAGCGCACCTATGCGAACCGCGTCGGCACGCTGCGCGGCTGGCTTTCCGGCCACGTCTATCTCGGCAGCGCGCTGCTCGTCGTCGCGCTGCTGCACACGGGCTTCCAGTTCGGCTGGAACCTCCACACGCTCGCGTTCGTGCTCATGACGATCGTGATCGTGTCCGGCTTCTTCGGCGTGTTCGCGTACCTGCGCTACCCGCAGCTGATGACGCGCAATCGCGAGAACGCGACGCGCCAGGCGATGCTCGACGAGATCTCGGAGCTCGACGGCAACGCGCTCGCGCTCGCCGACGGCCTCGACCCCGTGCTGCACAAGATCGTGCTGCGTTCGATCGAGCGCACGCGACTCGGCGGCAGCGTCTGGCGCCTGCTCAGTGCCAAGGATTCGTCGGAACAGGCGATCGCGCGCGCGCGCGAGATGCTCGAGAAGCGCGGCAAGCCGGACCCCGCTGCGCCGGTCAAGAAGACCGAGGAGATGCCGACGATGTTCGCGATGGTCGACTTTCTTTCGAAGGGCGTCGACGACAAGGCGTCCGAGGCCCTTCGAAAGCTCATCGACCTGCTGTCGCGCAAGAAGTCGCTCGCGACGCGCGTCGCGCGCGACATCCAGTTCCAGTCGCTGATGGAGATCTGGCTGTACTTCCACGTGCCGCTGTCGATGGCGCTGCTCGCTGCGCTGACGGGGCACATCATCTCGGTGCTGTTCTACTGGTGACCGTAAACGGGGTCAGAGTGCCTTTTTCGCCGGCGCGACACGGCGAAAGAAGCTCCGCCGCGAAAAAGGCACTCTGACCCCGTTTACTGCGGCGCGTGTCGGGGCTGAGGCCCCTCCTACAGGCAACCTGGGGCGCTTTCGATGCGGTGGCTGATACGCCGGGTACTCAAGCGGGGCAAGGGATCGGTCTCGTACGAGGACGATACCCACTACGGCGACGTGCTGACGATCGGCCGCGGCTCCGACCAGGCCATCTTCGTGCCCGACATGCGCGTCGCGCTCGAGCACGCGCGCATCACCGCGGTCGCGGCCGGCAAGTACAAGATCGAGTCGCTGATCCTCGCGGGCATCCGCGTCAACAACGACCTGACGTACGCGACGACGGTCGGTCCCGGCGCGATGGTCGAAGTCGGCACGACGCGCATCCAGCTGCTCGAGCCACCGGTCGACTACGAAGCCGGCTGCGAAGTCAGCACGATCGACAAGGCCGAGATCGCCGAGGGCGAGAAGAAGAAGGCGCTGCCGACCTCGCTGTCGCAGACCTGGCTCGCGAAGCGCTGGCCGTCGTGGACGCTGTTCGCGCTGATCGCGCTGTTCGGGCTCGTGCTGCCGCTGCTCGCGCACTACTCGCCGGGCTGGCGCGACACGCTCGCAGCGACGCCGCTGCCGCACCGCACCGCGTGGGAAGCGGGCGAGCTCGCGTCCGCGCACCATTTCTTCGGCGAGAACTGCCAGGCCTGCCACGGCGCGGCATTCAAGTGGGTGCGCGACGAGGCCTGCGGCGCGTGCCACGGCAACACGCCCGCGCACGCCGATCCCGCGAAGTTCAACCTGCCCGAGCTCGGCGACGCGCGCTGCGCGCACTGCCACCGCGACCACAACGGCAGGAAGGGCCTCGTCCGCGACGACCAGGTGCTCTGCGACGATTGCCACCAGGACCTGCGCGCAAAGACGAACGGTGCGAGCAAGCTCGCCGACGTCGCGGACTTCGGCACGGCGCATCCGGATTTCAGCGTCAACCTGCCGGCGTGGACGCCGGACGGAAAGTTCGTGCCGGTCCGCACGCCACTGACGAAGTCGACGCGCGAGCAGAGCGGGCTCAAGTTCCCGCACGACGTCCACCTCGATCCCGAGGGCCTCAACACGCCGGCCGGCGTGCGCAAGCTCGATTGCGCAAGCTGCCACGCGACCGATGCCGGCGACGCGATCATGAAGCCGGTCGACTTCGAGACGATGTGCCAGGACTGCCACCGCCTCGACTTCGACGTGCTCGAGCCCGAGCGCCAGGTCCCGCACGGCAAGGTGCCCGAGGTGATCTACATGCTCGACGAGTTCTACGCGCGGCGCGCGCTCGAGGGCGGCTACAACGACACGACCGCGCCGATCGTCGTGCAGCAGCGACGCCGGCCGGGGATGCAGATGTCGCGGCAGGAGCAGGTCGAGGCGCTCGCCTGGGCGCGCGACAGGGCGCGAGCGATCGGCGCGAGCCTGTTCACGGGGCGCGCGTGCACGACGTGCCACGCCGTCACGCCGGGCCCGGCCGCGGGTGATCCGTGGCAGATCGCGCCGGTGCGCGTCGCGGGGGTCTGGTATGCGAAGTCGCACTTCACCCATGCCGCGCACGACACGACCGTCGAGGACATGACCTGCGAAAGCTGCCACGACGCGCGCGATTCGAGCTCCGCGACCGACGTGCTGATCCCCGCCATCGACAATTGCCGCCAGTGCCACGGCGGCGAGTCCGCGACGCAGGCCGTCCCGACGACGTGCATCCAGTGCCATGCCTACCACGAGCACAGCGCGTTGATCCTTTCCGAGCTGCAGGCGCGCGCGAAAGGCGCCGGGCCGGCGCCCGCGAAGTGAGGCGGCGCACCCCGGCGGCCCGTGCCGCCGCGGCGCCGGGGGCTTGATCGCGCTTCACGCGCGGCGGAACACCCGGCTATGATCGGGACGCGGTCGCAAGACGCCGCGACGGGGTTCGTCGTGACGGGGCGCTGGGGAGGGAGCATGCGGGGACGCGATCTTCTTGCGGTTGCATTCGTATCGGCGTTCGCGCTGGCTGCGTGCAGCGGCAGCGGCAACTCCGGCGACGACGTCGGCACGGCGCCGCCGCCCGCGCCACAACCCGGCCCGAGCGACTCGGGCTGCGACGGATCGTGCGTCACGGCGAGCTCGTTCCTGACCCAGGCCGACGTCGGCCGCGTCATCGCGCAGGCCGTCGCCGAGGCGCAGGCCCAGGGCGCGCCCGCGACGATCGCCGTCGTCGACCGGGTCGGCAACGTGCTCGGCCTCTACCGCATGAACGGCGCGCGCACCGCGGTGCGCATCAGCTCGGAGCGCGGGGTCACCGGAGGCCTCGACGGCGTCGGTGGCGTCGAGAACTTCGTGCCGGGACCGCCGCCGCGCGGGCTGATCCCGTCGGAGCTCGCGGCGATATCGAAAGCCGTGACCGGTGCGTACCTGTCTTCCGAAGGCAACGCGTTCTCGACGCGCACCGCGAGCCAGATCGTCCAGGAGCATTTCAATCCGGGTGAGCTCAATGCGCCGTCGGGACCGCTGTTCGGCGTGCAGTTCTCGCAGCTCGTCTGCTCGGACCTCATCCAGCCGCCCGTCCCGACCCTTGTCGCGCTCGGCGCGACCGGGACGCTGACGATCGGGCCGAAGCCCGCGCCGCTCGGGCTCTCCGCCGACAGCGGCGGCTTCCCGCTCTACAAGGCCGGCACGGTCGTCGGCGGCGTTGGCGTGATAGCGGACCCGATCTACGGGCTCGACCTGCGCATCAGCGACCGTGATCGCGACGTCGACGAGCTGATCGCGACCGCCGGCACGTTCGGCTTCGGCGCGCCGCTCGATCGCCGGGGCGATCGCATCACGGTCGACGGCAAGACGTTCCGCTACTCGGACGTCGGCTTCGACGATCTCTCGCGCAGTCCGGACACGGCGCCTGGCTTCGCCTCGCTCGGCGCGGCCGGCGGGCTGATTTCCGCACCGTTCTTCTACGACGGGCTCTCGCTCAAGGACGGCACGGTCTTCACGACGCCCGCGTCGGGCTACCGCGCGGACGACCAGTTCTACGCGGGCCTCGATGCGTTCGTGCTCGTCGACGGCGCGAACCAGAATCGCTTCCCGCCGCGCGCCGGCACCGACGGCGCCGGCGCGCTGACCGCGGCCGAGGTCCAGGCGATCGCGCGCGGCGGCCTCGACGTCGCGAACCGTGCGCGCGCGCAGATCCGCCGTCCGCTCGACTCGAAGATGCGCGTGACGATCTCGATCGTCGACACGAACGGCGCGATCCTCGCGGTCGCGCGCACGCGCGACGCGCCGGTGTTCGGCACCGACGTCTCGCTGCAGAAGGCGCGCACGGCGGCGTTCTTCTCGGGCGCGTTCGCCGCAGCCGACCTCGCCGCCGCAGGCTCGACGACCTACCTCTCGGCGACTGGAACACCGACCGGCGCGACGATCCGCTTCGCCGACTATGTTGCCGCGAGCCGCGCGTTCTTCGCGATCCCGACGCTGTTCGCCGACGGCGCCGTCGCATTCACACCGCGCGCGATCGGCAACATCGCGCGCCCGTACTTCCCCGACGGCATCGTCGGCACGCAGAACGGCCCGCTGTCGAAGCCGTTCCCGAGCTGGAGCCCGTTCACCGACGGGCTGCAGTACGACCTGCTCAACAGCCAGGTCATCGACATCGTCGTCGGCTACCTCACGCAGAACGCGACGCTCGTCGTCAACACGCGCACGCGCGGCTGCACGAACATCGCGCGCCTGAAGAACGGCATCCAGATCTTCCCGGGCGCATCCCCGATCTATCGCGGCGATCGGCTCGTCGGCGCGATCGGCATCTCGGGCGACGGCATCGACCAGGACGACATGGTGAGCTTCCTCGGGCTCGCGAACGCCTCGCAGGCGCTCGGCGGCAGCGTCGGCCATGCACCGCCCGCGCGCCGCTCCGACCAGTTG
>DATLNY010000255.1:0-2472 GCA_035536495.1 Candidatus Saccharimonadia bacterium
GGCCGCGGTTCCACCACGCACCGCGATTCGCCTGCGGAATCCCTGTAGGAGGGGCCTCAGCCCCGACAGCCCGGTCGCGACAGGTCCGCTACTGCGCCACGACCACGCGATTGTTCGCCCCCGCCAGCGTCCGTTTCAACGTGATCAGCAACTGGTTCGCCTCGTCGATGATCGACGGAAAGTAGTCGACGTCCTGCACGAGCAACGCGCCGTTCAAAGTCACGCTCGCCGGCAACGTCGTCCCGATCCAGTTGCGCACGTCGAGAATCGGATTGCGCAACGATCCCGCCGCGACCGCGAAATTGACGTCCGCGGCATTCGCATTTGCGGTGACACTCCAGACGCCGTAGACGTGGTCCCATCCCGCTGGAGCGTAGGTGACGATCGAAAGATCGTTCGGACCCGCCTGTCCCTGCGTGCGAACGGCGCCTGCGGGAACCGACGTGAACGTCGTCGCCTGCACCGCCTCGATCTCCGCGACCTGCGCCTCGACCGCGCCGCTCGAATGCGTGTCGAGCACGATGTACGTCGAGTAGTTCTGGCGCGGGTGTCCGTCGGCGAACGTCGTCGGATCGGGCCCCCCGTAGAACTCGCTGCCATGCCGCACGAACTGGTCCTGCCCGATGAAGCCGAAGTTCGTTCCCCACGCGAGCCGCGAGCCGTTGGTCGAATTGTCCGGTGCACCCGAGTTGAGCTCGTAGTTGAGCGACTGGTACGGCCAGTTGAAGTCGCAGGGCATTTCGTGGAGCGGCCCGAAGCGCGCGGGCGAACATCCCGCCGGATTGCTCGCGCTCGTCTTGTCCCAGTCGTACGCGCCGAAATACCCGCCGGCCTCGTGCTGCGCCTTCGTCTGCGTCTGCACCATGCCCATCGTCGCGTCGACCGCGGTCGTCCAGAGCTTGACGAACGGCACGGTGTTCGGCGCGTTCCACGTCCAGCTGCTGTTGTACGTCACCGGGGACGAGGTCGTCGTGAAGCGTCGTCCGTCGCCCCACGCGACGCCGGCGATCACCGAATGCGCCGCCGAGGTCGCGCTGCCGTCGAACAGGAGCTCGCCGTACGGCGAGCGGCTGTCAGCGCGCACCGCGTCGTTCGGCGCCGAGGAGATATCGAGCGTCGCGGCCCAGAGCGGATGGTCGCGGCCCGTCGCAAAGAACCAGTCGATCGTGACGGCCATCGGATAGAGCGTGATCGGCCCGCCGTTCGTCGCGCAGCCGTACAGCGGGTAGTCGAGCGTGAAGCGGTGGATCGCATGGTGGCGTCCAGCAGCGAGACGCTGGAAATTTCCGGTGAACGCGTAGCCGAGCGGCGACTCGACCGGCACCACGCCCGCGCAGCGGTCGAGCATCCCGTCGCCGTTGCCGTTGTAACCGCCGAGATGCGAGACGACGTAGCCGAAGCCGGCACCCGCACCGACGCTGAATCCGCTGTCGGTGACGCCGACGGTGCGCGTCACGGCGCCGATGCGGTACGTGTACTGCCGCAGCGAGCCGCCGCCCGGCGTCGTGTTGTGCGTCAGCGCTGCGCTGCGCGGCTCGCCGTCGGCGTCGATCCAGGTGTAGCGATCCGACGTCCGCCCCGAGACGGCGACGTCCTGTTGAACGGCTATCGTCGCCGCGAGCGATCCGCTCGCCGAGCGATGCACGGTCGACGGCACCGGCCAGAACGCGAGCCCGCCGAAGCCGGGGAACGTCGTTGCGTTCGTGAGGACCTGGCCGAGCGTGCTCGTATAGGAGGCGCCCCCGTTCGCGCTCGTGACGAGGTACTCGCGCACCTCGAACGGGCTGCGCTGGTAGTTGGCCCAGAGTCGCGCGATCGAATCGAATGCGACGCCGCCGAAGGTGCCGTCGATCAACGGCGAGCCCGGGCTCACGTCGATCAGATGCGCCGGCACGACCGCGCCGCCGGCGCCCGCGAGCTGCGCCGCCGAGTACGCGACGATCGTCTGCTCGCCGTTGTTGCCGACCCAGAGCGAGCCGAACGCGTCGAATGCGAGCCCCTCCGGCCGGATCAGCGCGTTGCGCCCGGACACGGGGACGTTCGTGAAGCTGCGATCGACCGCGCCGGTCGTCGTGTCGATCCGGACGACCGAGGTGCTGGCCGGAGTGGAGAACGCATTGTTGCTGACCCAGAGGCGCCCCTGCGGATCGAACTCGAGCCCCGCCGGGACGTCGAAGCTCGCGTTCGCAAGCGGCGTCGCGACCGGCGTGCCACTGACCGCGAGGCTCGCGAGCGGATACTTGAGGACACGGTCCGTCGCGCCGAAATTGCTTTGCGTGACATAGGCGAAGTCGCCGAAGAACGCGAGGTCGAACAGGCAGCATCCCGGCGACGGCGCGGTGATCGTCACCTCGGCGGCGACCGCGCCGCCTGCCACGACCGCAGCGCGGTCGTAGCGAAGCAGGCTTGCCGGGTTCGCCGCCCCTTCGTTGACCACCCAGAGCTTCCCGTCCGGCGCGAACGCGATCGCGT
>DATLNY010000256.1:0-3532 GCA_035536495.1 Candidatus Saccharimonadia bacterium
CGTTGCGCGAGCGTTTGCGCGCCGCCGCGCAGCCAGACCCGCCGGATCCGCCGCGTGGCGACGAATAGCCGCGTGCGACTGCACCGCTACGAATGCGCGGCCGCAGGGCGGTCGCGCGCGACGCCCACGATGACGAGGAACGGGGAACACGCATGACGACGATCGAGGTCAAGGTTCCCGACATCGGCAACTACGACGGCGTTCCCGTCATCGAGATCCTCGTCAAGCCCGGCGAAGCGGTGAAGAAGGACCAGGGCCTGCTGACGCTCGAGTCGGACAAGGCGACGATGGAAGTCCCCGCGCCGGCCGCGGGTGTCGTCAAGGCGATCCGCGTGAAGCTCGGCGACAAGGTCTCGGAAGGCGCGGTCGTCGTCGATCTCGAGGCGGCGGAAGGTGGCGACGCCGGACTCCCCTCTCCCCCCGGGAGAGGGGCTGGGGGTGAAGGTCCGGGACCCGCGCAGGGTTCCGGCAAGACCGAACCCTCACCCCCAACCCCTCTCGCGAAGGGAGAGGGGAGCACGGCGCCGGCAGCGCTGAGGGCGGATGCATCACCGTCGCCGATCGCGGGTCCGAAGCCGGCCGCGGAAACGGGCCGCAAGGCCGACCTCGAGTGCGACGTCTGCGTGATCGGGTCCGGACCCGGCGGCTACACCGCGGCGTTCCGCGCCGCGGACCTCGGCCGTAACACGGTGCTGATCGAGCGCTACGAAACGCTCGGCGGCGTCTGCCTCAACGTCGGCTGCATTCCGTCGAAGGCGCTGCTGCACACCGCGCGCGTCATCGACGAGGCGAAACATTTCGCGTCGCTCGGCGTCGAGTTCGGCGCGCCGAAGATCACGCTGTCGAAGCTCGCGGCGTTCAAGGATTCGGTCGTCGCGAAGCTGACGGGCGGCCTCGCGGCGATGGCGAAGCAGCGCAAGGTCGTGCGCGTCACGGGCATCGGAAAATTCGTGTCGCCGCACGAGATCGAGGTCGTGACGAAGGACGGCACGACGCTCGTGCGCTTCCGCCACGCGATCATCGCAGCGGGCTCGCAGGCCGTGAAGCTGCCGGGCCTGCCGTGGGACGACGCGCGGATGATGGATTCGACCGACGCGCTGGTGCTCGACGCGATCCCGAAGAAGCTGCTCGTGATCGGCGGCGGCATCATCGGTCTCGAGATGGCGTGCGTGTACGACGCGCTCGGCAGCGAGGTCACCGTCGTCGAGCTGCTCGACCAGCTCATGCCGGGCGCCGACCCCGACCTCGTGCGCCCGCTGCAGCAGCGGCTCGGCAAGCGCTACGGGGGCATCCACCCGAAGACGAAGGTCGCGAAGGTCGTCGCGAGGAAGCAGGGGCTCGAGGCGACGTTCGAAGGCGAAAAGGCACCGGCGCCGACGCTCTACGACAAGGTGCTCTGCGCGGTCGGCCGCTCGCCGAACGGCGGCAAGGTCGGCGCCGACGCTGCCGGCGTCGCGGTTTCGGACCGCGGCTTCATCGCGACGGACCGGCAGATGCGCACGAACGTGCCGCACATCTTCGCGATCGGCGATCTCGTCGGACAACCCATGCTCGCGCACAAGGCGACGCACGAGGGCAAGGTCGCCGCCGAAGTCGCCGCGGGGGAAAAGAGCGAGTTCGTCGCGCGCTGCATTCCGTCGGTCGCGTACACCGACCCCGAGATCGCCTGGGTCGGCGTGACCGAGCTCGAGGCGAAGCAGAAGGGCATCGTCTACGGTGTCGGCAAGCTGCCGCACGCGGCATCGGGACGCGCGATCGGCATCGACCGCACCGAAGGCTTCACGAAGCTTTTGTTCGACGAGGCGACGCACCGGATCATCGGCGCGGGCATCGTCGGGCCGAATGCGGGCGACCTCATCGCCGAAGCGGCGCTCGCGATCGAGATGGGCTGCGAGGCGGCGGACATCGGGCTCACGATCCATCCGCATCCGACCCTGTCCGAGTCGATCGGCATGGCGGCGGAGGCCTACGAGGGCACGATCACGGACCTCTACTTGCCGAAGAAGAAGGGCTGAGGGCCGAGGGCCGAGGCCCCCCAGCGTCGCCGCGCGCGTCTGCTTTCGCTTCGCCGTCACGCACTTGCGAGCGCGTGCCGTGCGCGCGATCCTGCGCGCTGCGATGGAGCCGCAGGGGGTTCCCGCGACATGCGCATACGGGGTGGGACGAGCGGCGCGCGGTTCGGCGCGCTGGTCGCGCTGATGGCGTGCGATGCATCCGCTGCGTGCCTGCCGCAGGCACGCCGCGCGGAGTTGCGCGCCGACGCGGAAGCCGCGCCCGATCGCGGCGCCGCGACGACCGCGTGGCGCCGTTTCCACGAAGCCGCCGTCGCGTGCTCCGACTTCGAGCAGGGTGCCGAAGCGCTCGCCGCCCTCTCGGACCAGGCCCGCGGCAGCGGCCTGATCGCGCCGCTCGTCGCGCGCGAGACCGAGCGCGCCGAGTTCGCGGCCGCGCACCTGCTCGCGCGCCACGAAGCCGACGCGCGCGCGAGCCTCGGCCGCGCGCTGACCGCGCAGGGTGAGTTCGACGCGGCGCGGCGCGAGCTCGAGGTCGCGCGCGCCCGCTACGAGGCGACCGGCGCGCACGTCGAGCAGGCCGCGGCGCATTCCGATCTCTCGCGCCTCGAGCGCCGCCGCGGCGATTACCTCGCCGCGTTGCGCGAGGAGCGCGTCGGGCTCGAGCTGCGGCGCCGGCACGCACCGGGCGCGAACGTGTCGCGCTCGCTGCTGAGCCTTGCGAACCTCTACGAGCAGATCGAGCTCTTCGGCGAATCGCGCGCCCATTACGCATCGGCGCTCGCCGAGGCCGAGCGCCACGGCGTCCCGCTCGACATCGCCGATGCGCTGAACGGCTACGCGGGCTTCCTCAACGACTTCGGGCCCGAAGACTCGCGCCAGGCGCTGCCGATGGCCGAGCGCGCGCTCGCGCTGCACCGCACGCTCGGCGATCCGGCGCGGATCGGATCGTGCCTGCTGCAGATAGGCCGCGCGAACATGAACCTCGGACGCCACGCGCAGGCCGAGGCGGCGTACGCGGAAGCCGCCGGGATCGCCCGCGCGAGCGGATCGGCGGCTCTCGGCGCGCACATCGACTTCCGCTGGGGCGAGCTCGAGCTCGCGCGCGGCGACGCGAAGCGCGCGCTCGCGAAGATCGAGCAGGCGCGGCTGGAATACGCGCGCGAGGGCAACCGCCATCGACTGATCAAGGTCCACGGTGCGCTCGAGCAGGTGCACGGCGCGCTCGGCGACCCGCTCGCGGCGGTGCGCGCGGGCCGCGAGCACTTCCGCCTGCGCAACGAGCTGCTCGGCGCTAACGCGACCGGCAAGCTCGGCGAGCTGCTCACGAACTTCGCGCTGAGCGAGGAGCGGCACCGCAACGAGACGCTCGAGCAGGAGAACAGGGTCGCCGCGCTGCGGCTCGAGAGCGAGCAGCGCACGCGCCGCGCCGGCTATGTCGTCGCGCTCGTCGTGCTCGCGGCGCTCGCTCTGCTCGCATGGCGCCACCTCACGGGGCAGCGGCTCTACCGCCTGCTCCG
>DATLNY010000257.1:0-2292 GCA_035536495.1 Candidatus Saccharimonadia bacterium
CGTCGCATTACGCGGGCCTCGGTACGGTGCCGCTGCAATCCCCGCGGCTCGCGATCGAGGAAATGGCGCGCTGCGTGGAGTCGCTCGGGCTGCAGGGCGTGCAGATCGGCTCGCATGTCGGCGAATGGAACCTCGACGCGCCGGAGCTGTTCGATTTCTTCACCGCGGCGCAGGACCTCGGCGCTGCGATCCTCGTGCACCCCTGGGACATGATGGGTGGCGACACGATGTCGAAGTACTGGCTGCCCTGGCTCGTCGGGATGCCGGCCGAGCAGTCGCGCGCGGCGTGCTCGCTGATCTTCGGCGGCGTGCTCGAGCGGCTGCCGGAGTTGCGCGTCTGCTTCGCGCACGGCGGCGGCTCGTTCCCGTACACGATCGGCCGGATCGAGCATGGTTTCCGCATGCGGCCCGACCTCGTCGCGACCGACAACCCGCGCAACCCGCGCGAATACTTCGGGCGGCTGTACTTCGACTCCTGCGTGCACGACCCGCGCGCGCTGCGCTATCTCATCGACGTCGCGGGCGTGCAGTGCGTGATGCTCGGCACGGACTACCCGTTCCCGCTCGGCGAGCAGCAGCCCGGGAGCGGGATCGCCGCGCTCGGCCTCGGCGAGCCCGACCAGGCATGGCTCTACCACGGCTCGGCGCTGCAATGGCTCTCGCTGCCGAAATCCCGCTTCGAGGCGTCGCGCGCGGCGTAGCTACTCGAAGCCGTCGCCGAACAGCCGATCGTCGTTCGTTTCCGCGTCCGCGTACACGTACGCAGCGCCCTCGTTCGGATTGGCCCGATCGCGCAATGGCTCCCCGACGAGCGCTGCGACCGGGCCGAGCGAGACGCTGATGCCGAACAACGCACCGGCCTGCGGCACGGCGGCCTCGAGGACCTGGGCGAGCGGCCACGAGCCGTCGCCGCGCTCGTAGAGGAACGCCGCACCGGTGTTCGTCGCACCGCCGTCGAAACCGCGACTGCCGACCAGCGCGCGCCCGTTCGAGATCGAAACGGACGCGCCGAACAGCGCGAAGCGCGACGGTTGCGGAGAAACGAGCCGGTGCGCGAACGCCCACCGTCCGGAGGGGTCCTGCCTGAAAACGTAGGCCGAGCCCGCATCGCTGAACGTGGCTTCGTTGTCCTGCGCCGCGCCGACGAGCAGCTCGCCGGCGTCGAGCGCAACCGCGCTGCCGAATGCATCCCCCGCAGTTCCGTCGGGCGCCGCGACGGATCCTGCGTGACGCCAGCTCGTGCCGTCGCGCTGGAACACCTGCACGAGCCCGACGAACTGGAGGCTCTCGGTGGAACTGTCGGGCGCCCCGAGCACCGCGACGTCGCCGTCGAGCGCGACGGCGAGACCCGCCGAGCCGAGCGACGAAAATGCCGGCGACGACAGGCGCGCTTCGAGCTGCCAGCCGCCCGCGCCGCGGCGGTAGACGTAACCGGCGCCCGCCTCGAGCGATTCGCCGTCCTCGAACGGCACTCCCACCAGCGCGGTGTCGCCGTCGATCGCGACGCCGGCGCCGAAGGACTGCTCCTCGCGTCCGTCGGGCGCCACGAGCTTCGCATCCTGGACCCAGCCGCCGGGATCGCGGCGGAACACGTACGCGGCGCCCTGGTCGATGCGTGCGGCGACGATCGCGCGGGGCGCGCCGACGATCGCGTATCCGTCCGTGACGTCGACTGCGTAGCCGAACAGGTCCTGCGTGAACGCATCGGCCGCGGCGACGCGAGACTCGCGCGCCCATCCCCCCGCTTCACGCCGGTACAGCGTTGCAGTACCGGCATCGTCCTCGTCGATCGCCGGGTCGTCGAACGCGGAGCCCACGATCGCGAGCCCTTCGTGCAACGCGACCGCCCCGCCGAACTGCTCGCGCGAGGCGCCGTCGCCATGGACGAGCCGCGGTGTCGCGGTCCACGACCCCGCCGTACGACGAAACGTCACGACCGAGCCCTGCCCGCGGTTCGGATCGATGTTGTCGAGCTCGACGCCGATTGCGAGGCGGTCGGCGCGCACGGCGACCGCTGCGCCGAACAGGTCGAGCAGCCCCGCGTCGGGCTCGCTGAACGCCTGCTGCGGCACGTAGCCCTGCCCGCTCTCGACGAACGCGTAGGCCGCCCCTTCCGCGCCGAACGCACCGGGTGCGCCGACGACGAGCGTGCCGGCGTCGAGCGACAGTGACGAACCGAATGCGTCGTCGGCGTCGCCGCCCGCCGCGACGAGCCGCTGTCGCTGGAGCGCGGCACCGTTCGCCGAGGCGTCGAATGCGTAGACGGCGCCCTGCCGCAACGCGTCAGGGGAG
>DATLNY010000258.1:0-13084 GCA_035536495.1 Candidatus Saccharimonadia bacterium
CGTTCTGGCTCGAGCACACCGACGGCGCACGCTTCGATTCGGCGATCCAGAAGGCACTTTTCGCGCACTACGCCGACCAGGCCGTCGCGCTCGAGCGCGGCGACCTCGATCCGATCGGCGAGGCCGCGCGCAAGCACGGCATCACGGTCGTCGTCGGCACGATCGAGCGTGCGGCCGACCGCGGTGGCCATAGTCTCTATTGCACGCTCGTGCTGATCGGCGCCGACGGCGCGATCCTCAACACGCACCGCAAGCTCGTGCCGACCTACGAGGAACGCCTCGTGTGGTCACCCGGCGACGGCGCGGGCCTGCGCACGTTTTCGCTCGGCGACTTCAAGCTCGGCGCGCTCAACTGCTGGGAGAACTGGATGCCACTCGCGCGCAGCGCGCTCTACGCGCAGGGCGAGGACCTCCACGTCGCGATCTGGCCCGGCAACATCCGCAACACGCAGGACATCACCCGCCACATCGCCCGCGAAGGCCGCAGCTACGTGCTTTCTGCCTGCGCGCTGCTGCGCCGCGACGAGATCGGCGCGAACCTGCCGCACGCCGACATGCTGCACGTGTGGCTGCCCGAGATCTGCGCGAACGGCGGCAGCTGCATCGCGGCCCCGGACGGCGACTGGATCGTCCCGCCGCTCGTCGCGCAGGAAAACCTCCTGCTCGCCGACCTCGATCCCGCGCGCGTGCGCGAGGAACGGCAGAACTTCGATCCGTTCGGCCACTACTCGCGGCCCGACGTGCTCGAGCTGACGGTGCGCCGCCGCCGCAAGACCGGCCTGCGCATCGAGGAGTGACGCGCCGGGCGCGGCGCGCGCAGTCACCCGATGCGGCGCGCGATGCGCAGTACGTCGTCGAGCAGCGCTGCGGCCGTGACGTCGCCCCCCGCGCCGGGGCCCTGGATCACGAGCGGGCGCTCGGCGTAGCGGCAACTGTGTATCGCCACGCGGTTGTCGCACCCGCGGCCGTGTGCGAGCGGATCGTCCGGCGGCAGCGCTTCGAGCCCGACCCGTGCGCCGTTCGCGTCGAAGCGCGCGACGTAGCGCAGCACCCTGCCGTCGGACGATGCGGCGCGGACGCGCCCCGCGAGCGGTGCGTCGAGCGCGGTGAAGTCCGGATCGCGCGATTCCGGCGTGTCGGGCGTCGATCCGTCCCGCAGCAGCGATTCGACCTCGACCTTCGCCGGCTCGAGCGCGACGCCGGCGGTGCGCGCGAGGATCAGCAGCTTGCGCAGCACGTCCTGTCCGCTCAGATCCACGCGCGGATCCGGTTCGGTGTAGCCCAGCGCGCGCGCA
This sequence comes from Candidatus Saccharimonadia bacterium, assembly GCA_035536495.1. Taxonomy (GTDB): domain Bacteria; phylum Pseudomonadota; class Gammaproteobacteria; order Xanthomonadales; family Ahniellaceae; genus DATLNY01. Next base: position 1,296 of record DATLNY010000258.1, read on the forward strand.
CGGTTCACGCGTTCGGAAAACGCCTCGGTGCCGTCGTAGCCGTCGAGCAACCAGCCGAGCGATCCCGACAGCACGCCGGCGATCGAGACGATGCGGTCGCCGCCGGCGCGCAGCTCGCGCAGCGTGCGCAGCACCGGCAGCCCGGCGCCGACGGTCGCCGCATCGCCGTAGGCGTCGCGCCCGCCGCATGCGCCGCGGATCTCGAGGTAGCGCGACAGCGACCCCGCGAGCCCGAGCTTGTTCGCGCTGACCACGGCGTGCCCGCGCGCGAGCCAGCGCGCGTGCGACGCCGCGATGCCGTCGTCCGCGGTCGCGTCGACGATGATCGCCCCGGCGGGCAGCTCGGGCGGACGCGCCTCGCGCTGCGGACGCGCGCGCGCGCGGAGCGTCGCAACCGCGTGCGGCGCGTCGAGCCCGCCGCGGTCGTGCACCGCGCCACGTGCGTTCGCGGCGTACGCGAGTGCGAGGGCCGGATACGAGTTTCGCCCGAGCCGCTCGATGCGCTGCGCGAACGCGGCGCCGACCGTACCGGTCCCGAGCAACGCGACCGCGACCGGCTCGCGCGCCGCCGCGGCTTCGACACGGACGCACGCGGTCATCGCGACACGTCCTGTCCGATCGCCACCGCGGGCCCCGCGGCCCGTTCGAGCGCGGCCGACACGTCCTGCGCGAGGTCGGTGAGCGCCTCGATCCCGACCGACAGCCGCAACAGGCCCGGCCCGATTCCGGCGGTCTGGCGCGCGTCCACGCTCATCGACGCGTGCGTCATCGTCGCCGGATGCGCGACGAGGCTCTCGACGCCACCGAGCGACTCGGCGAGCGTGAAGCACCGCAGGCCATCGACGAACCGCCTCGCCGCGGGCTCGCCGCCATCGAGCTCGAGGCTCAGCATCGCGCCGTGGCCGCGTTGCTGGCGCGCCGCGATGCGGTGCCCCGGATGCTCGGCGAGGCCCGGGTAGTGCACCGCGCGCACCGCCGCGTGCGTCGCGCAGAACGCGGCGAGCGCCGCGGCGTTTTCCTGGTGCACGCGCAGCCGTGCGTCGAGCGTGCGCAGGCCGCGCAGCGACAGGAATGCATCGAACGGCGAGCCCGCGAGCCCGAGCGCGTTGCACCACCACGCGAGCTCGTCGTGCAGGCCACGGTCCTTCGCGACGACCGCCCCGCCGACGACGTCGCCATGGCCGTTGAGGTACTTCGTGGTCGAGTGCACGACGAGATCCGCGCCGAGCGCGATCGGCACCTGCAGCGCGGGCGAAAGGAAGGTGTTGTCGACGGCGACGAGCGCGCCGGCACGATGCGCGGCCTCGCAGACGAAGCGCACGTCGGTGATGCGCAGCAGCGGATTCGACGGCGTCTCGACCCAGACCAGCTTCGGTGAAAGCGCAACCGCAGCCGCGACGCCGCGCGGGTCGGTGAGGTCTTCGAGCGCGAGGCGGAAGCGGCCCTTGCGCGCGAGTGCGTCGAACAGCCGCCAGGTGCCGCCGTATGCGTCGTGCGGGATCACCACGAGATCACCCGGGTCGAGGAGCGTGAGAACGAGCGCGATCGCCGACATGCCGCTCGAGGTCACCAGCGCGCCGGCACCGCCTTCGAGCGCGGCGAGCGCGTCGGCGAACGCATCGCGCGTCGGGTTGCCGCTGCGGGAGTAGTCGTAGCGGCGCTTCTCGCCGAAGCCCGCGAAGCTGAAGTTGCTCGACAGCACGAGCGGCGGCATCACCGCGCCGTGCGCGTCGTCGCGATCGACACCTGCGCGCACCGCGAGCGTCGCGGCCTCGAACGCGCTCATGCCGCACCTCGCAGCGCACGACGCAGCTTCGCGGCGATCGCAGCGGGCTCCTTGAGGAACGCATCGTGCCCGTAGCGCGAGCGCAGGCGATCGATCCGGCAGGCACCGCCGATCGACGCCGCGAGCGCCTCGAGCTCCGCGATCGGGACGAGGCGGTCCTCGACGACGCCGATCAGCGTCGTCGGCACCCGGATCGTCGCCGGATCGACGCGATGCAGGTCGATCGATTCCGACAGGCGCAGGAACGCGCGCGGCGTGAACTTCGTCGCGAAGCGCGCGCCGCACGCGTCGAGCCAGTCCTCGCAGGCGAGCCGCACGACACCTGAGTCGACGCGCGGCGCATCGTCGAAGCGCTCGCCGAGCTCGCGCGCGCTGCGATACGTCAGCATCGCGAGCCCTCGCGCCAGCGCGAGCGACTCGGCGCTGCCGTCGCCTAGCGCCACGATGCGCCGCTGCACGACGCGCGCCGCCGTCGCGTCGGGGTGGGCGCGATGCGCGCCCGAGATCGCGACGAGACGCCCGAGCCGCGCGCCATGGCGCGACGCGAACGCCAGACCGACCATCGCCCCATACGACGCGCCGACCCACGCCGCGATGCGCGCGCAATCGAGCCGGTCGAGCACGGCGGCGACGGCGAGGGCCTGGTCCACCGTATCGATCGGAAAGTCGAGACTGCCGTCGGCGCCGAGCCAGTCGATCGCGAGCACGGCATGGCGCGCAGGATCGATCGCGCCACCGTGGGAGACCTGGGCGTCCCACCAGCCGGGTGACGCGTCGCACGTGTTCGCGCACAGGTGCCGGGTCGCCGAGATGCCGCCCTGCACGACGATCACGGGACCGTTCGCGGGACCGATCCGCTCCCATCGCACCGGCACGGTGCGCGTGCGGTCGTGCGTGAAGTCGATGCGCAGGTAGGCCGTGCCCTGCGTTGCGCCGAGTGCGCGCGCGGCGCGGGCCGGCGACGAGGATCGGTTCGTGAGTGCTGCGGTTGCCGCTTGCATCGTCGGTGTCCTCGGACGGGGTGGATCCCGACGAGCACCCGCGGTGAACCGGAACGCGTGCCGAGCCGCGCGGAAGCACCGCGCAGCACGATCCATCTTCCGGTCGACGTTGCCGTCGCCCGCAGGAATTGGCACCTTCGTCGCGGCTTGCGCCGCGCGGGTTGCCCCGGCTTCAAAGGGCCTGTCCCTCAGCCGGTCTCGATGGGATTGCAGGACCGACTCTAGGGCGGCGTCCAGGGCGTTGTCAATCTCTTCATCGCGATGAAGCGATGATTCATTAGGGCGCCGGGCGGCGCACGCTAGACTGCCCGTCGTGCGCACTTCCATCTGCATCGTCGTCACGCTGTTCCTCGCCGCATCCCCGGGCGCGGACGCGAAGCGCATCTACCAGTACCGCGACGACAAGGGCGTCCTGCACTTCACCGACCGCAAGCCGGCCGACGCGATCGCGGAAGTCAAGGAAACGATCGTCAAGGTCGAGCGCCAGCCGATCGTCGACCTCGTCACGAGCGACGCTGGAACATTGCGCAAGCTCAGTTTCCGCAACCGGCTCGGCGGGCCGGTCGAGCTCGAGCTCGCGTTCGGCACGCTCGAGAACATGGTCAGCGAGCCCGGATCGCCGGTGCGCGTCGTGCTTCCCGCGCAGCAGGAAACCACGGTCGCGTCGCTGCGCGCCGAGGAGCCCGGCAAGACTGCGCGCTACTCGGTCGGCTACAAGGCAGTGCCCGGCGACCCGAACGCGGTGCCGAGGCTCGACTACGGCTACGCGGTGCCGCTGCCGCTCGATTCGCGCTTCGAGATCCACCAGGGTTTCGGCGGGCGCTTCAGCCACGCCGATGCGCAGTCGTTCCACGCGGTCGACCTGGCCGTCGACGAGGGCACGCCGGTGCTCGCCGCCCGCACCGGCACGGTCATGCAGATCGAGGAGGACTTCGACGGGGCCGGGCTCGACGCCGAGCGGTTCGCGGCACGCGCGAACCACGTGCGCATCGTGCACGAGGACGGCACGATGGCGGTCTACGCGCACCTGAAGCTCGAGAGCGTCGTCGTCGGCGTCGGCCAGTTCGTGCGCGAGGGCCAGAAGATCGGGCTCTCCGGCAACACCGGCTTCTCGTCGGGCCCGCACCTGCACTTCGCGATCCAGGTCAACGGCGGGCTCGAGCTGAAGACGGTTCCGTTCCGATTCGTCGACCTCGACATCCCGCAGCCCTGAGGCACGGGCGATCGCTCCCTGGGCGTCATCCCGACGCAAGTCGGGACCCAGCGCCTACCGGCCCAACAGGCACTGGGTCCCGGCCTTCGCCGGGATGACGCCCTTTGGAAGCGTGGCGCGTCGCTCCGGCCGCACCCGTTCGGGGCGGGTCCCTCGACGCCGCGTATAATCCGCCCCCTCCCGCGCCGTGACGACGCCCGGCGCTTCCGTCTCTCTGCGAAACCCATGTCCACGCACCAGTCCGAAACCGCGCGGCGGCGCACGTTCGCGATCATCTCGCACCCCGACGCAGGGAAGACCACGCTGACGGAGAAGCTGCTGCTGTTCGGCGGTGCGATCCAGATGGCGGGATCGGTCAAGTCGCGCAAGGCAGTCAAGCACGCGACCTCGGACTGGATGGCGCTCGAAAAGGAGCGCGGCATCTCGGTGACGTCGTCGGTGATGCAGTTCCCGTACGAGCAGCGCATCGTCAACCTGCTCGACACCCCCGGGCACGCCGACTTTTCCGAGGACACGTACCGCGTGCTCACCGCGGTCGATTCGGCGCTGATGGTGATCGACTGCGCGAAGGGCGTCGAGGAGCGCACGATCAAGCTCATGGACGTCTGCCGGCTCCGCGACACGCCGATCATGACGTTCATCAACAAGCTCGACCGCGAGGGCCGGCCGCCGATCGAGCTGCTCGACGAAGTCGAGTCGGTGCTGAAGATCCAGTGCGCGCCGGTGACGTGGCCGCTCGGCATGGGCTCGCGCCTGCGCGGCGTCTACCACCTCATCGACGACGAGGTGCACGTGTTCGAGCCGGGCCGCAACTTCACGCGGCAGGACTCGACGATCTTCAAGGGCCTCGACGACCCGCGCCTCGCCGAGCGCATCGGGCTGGACATGCTCGCGGAGCTGCGCGACGAGCTCGAGCTCGTGAAAGGCGCGTCGCATGCGTTCGACCTCGACGCGTACCTCGCAGGGAAACAGACGCCGGTGTTCTTCGGCTCGGCCGTCAACAACTTCGGCGTGCAGCTGCTGCTCGACTTCTTCGTGCAGCACGCGCCCGCGCCGCGCGCGCACGAGACGACGACGCGCGAGGTCGTCGCGACCGAAGACGATTTCACCGGCTTCGTGTTCAAGATCCAGGCGAACATGGATCCGAACCATCGCGATCGCGTCGCGTTCCTGCGCGTCTGCTCGGGCCACTTCGAGGCCGGCATGAAGGCGTTCCACGTGCGTGCCGGCAAGGAGACGAAGCTCGCGAACGCGCTGACGTTCATGGCGAGCGACCGCGAGATCGTCGAGCGCGCGTACCCGGGCGACGTCATCGGCCTGCACAACCACGGCACGATCTCGATCGGCGACACGTTCACGCAAGGCGAGCCGCTCGTGTTCACGGGCATCCCGAACTTCGCGCCGGAGCTGTTCCGGCGCGCGCGGCTGCGCGACCCGCTCAAGATGAAGCAGCTGCAGAAGGGGCTCGCGCAGCTCTCGGAGGAAGGCGCGACGCAGTTCTTCCGCCCGCTGATGTCGAACGACCTGATCCTCGGCGCCGTCGGCGTGCTGCAGTTCGAGGTCGTCGCGTATCGCTTGAAGGACGAGTACGGCGTCGACTGCGGCTTCGAGAACGTGCAGATCGCGACGGCGCGCTGGATCCGCTGCGACGATCCGAAGAAGCTCGCGGACTTCCGCGAGAAGTACGCCTCGCAGCTCGCGCTCGATGCGGCCGGGGAGCTCGTCTACCTCGCGCCGAGCCGCGTCAACCTGCAGCTCGCGCAGGAACGTGCGCCCGACGTGCGCTTCAACGCGACGCGCGAGCACGCGCACGCCGTCGTCGACTGAGCGGTCGTCGCCGAACCGAGCGCTGCGCCGTCGGGGCTTTCGCCCCTCCCACAGTGATTCCGGAGCGCCCTGCTTTACGCGACGCCGGTCGGAGTCACTGTGGGAGGGGCGAAAGCCCCGACAGCACGGTCACGACGACGCCTGGATCAGGCGTCGAAATCGTCGCTGAAGAGCTCCGGCGGCGTATCGGACTCGAAGCTGTCCGCTGCGACGATCGAGGTCGGCTCGAACGAGCCTTCCGACAGCGAATCGGCCGCCGCACCGGGCGACACCGCCGCGTCCGACGCGACGTCCCGCGGCGAGGGCTGCACCGGGGCGCTGACCTCGAGCATCAATGCGAAGCCGACGGCGATCGCGGCCGCGGCCGCGAGCCACGGCAACGGCACGCCGCGACGGTACGACGCCCCCGCATGCCGCACGTCGACGCGCGCTTCGCGCGGCGCGATCGCCCGCGCGAGCGCGGCGGCGTTGTCCGAAATCGCGAGCGCGATCGCGAGCGCGTCGGCCGCAGCGCGCGATTCCGCGACCTGCGCGAGCAGCGCATCGCGGTCGGCGCCGAGGTCGTCCCCCGCCGCGAGACGCGCGAGCGCCTCCGCGTCGGGCGCAGCACCCTGGTCGGAAAGCTTCCGGTACAGCTCGGACAGTCGATCGCTCATCACTCGTCACCCAATCCTGCGTCACCAATTCCCATCGCGCGCAAACGAACCTTCAGTTCCTCGAGCCCGCGCGAGACGAGCTTCCGGACCGCCTCGTCGCTCGACGCCGTGAGGCGTGCGATCTCGACCAGCGAAAATCCCTGCAGGTGCAGGCGCAACGGCAACTGGCGCCGCTGCGGCAGCTCCCCGATCGCGATCGCGAGCAGCCGGACCTCCTCGTCCGCGCTCGCGCTCCGGTCGGGCCGCCCCGGTTCGACCAGCGCATCGGCATCGCCCTCCGGCAGGGGCTCCGTGGCCCTCACCGCGGCGCGCCGGTGCGCGTCGATCACCGCGCTCACCACCGCCTTCTGGATATAGGACGCACTGAAGGGGGCATTCCGGTCACGCTCCAGCGCCTGCCAGAGCCGGATCCGGACCTCCTGCTCGACGTCGTCCGCGTCGATCGCCCCGCGACAGCGCATTTCGACCAGCCTGCGCAGCCGCGCGCCGAATTCGTCGATCAGGCGCGCGAAGCGTTCGTTCAGGTCGTCGGGCATTCCGGCTCGTCGGACTCGCGGCGGCGGCTCGCCGGCGGCAACCGCGATCAGCTCGCGATATAGCGCTGGAGCTCGGCGATCTCGTGCTGCTGCTCGTCGATGACCTGCCTTACCAGGTCGCCGATCGACAGCACGCCGACGACCTCCCCGCCCTGCACGACCGGCAGGTGGCGGATGCGCCGTTCCGTCATCAGCATCATGCAGGTGTTGACCGAATCGTCGGGCGTCACCGTCGTGACCGGCGCCGACATGATTTCCCACACCGGCGTCTCGGCCGAGGAGCGGCCGCGCAGGATGACCTTGCGCGCATAGTCGCGCTCGGAAAGGATCCCGACGAGCTCGCGGCCGCGCATGACGAGCACCGCGCCGATCGAGCGGTCGGCCATCATCTGGATCGCCTCGAGCACCGGCTCGTCCGGGGCGATCGCGTGGACCGCGGCGGACTTGCCCGCGAGCACCTCCCTGACGCATGCCATGTCGCCTCCCGTAATTTGCGGCGGTCGTGGGGCCGGACGAGCCGTGCCCGGTCCGATGCGCGACATGTTACTCCGCCCCGGGATGGGCCGGCCCGCCGGGTCACGCGACGGCGCTCGATACAATCAGCATCGCGACAGCGGCGATCGGGAGCCGCAGCGTGCGCTGCCGCGGCCGCACCGGATTCACGTCGGGGTACACGGCGCGAGCCTACGCTGGCGGCGCCACGCCCGGGAAGCAAGCAGCATGTCGAGCGACTGGTTCAGGACCTTCCACCTCGAGCACGCCGGCGTGCGCGGCGTCATCGCGCGGCTCGATGCGAGCTGGCGCGAAGTCCTCGCGCATGCCGAGTACCCGCCGGCGGTCGCGGCGGTGCTCGGCGAAGCGCTCGCCGCAAGCGCGCTGTTCGCCGGCAACATCAAGCTCTCGGGCTCGATCTCGCTGCAGCTGAAGAGCCGCGGCCCCCTCGCGCTCGTGTTCGCCGAATGCACCGACGCCGGCGAGCTGCGCGGTATCGCGCGGCACGAGGGCGCGCTCGACTCGCCGATCTCGCCGGCGATGCTCGGCACCGACGCGGTGCTCGCGATCACGATCGAGCGCGAGGAGGCCAACACGCGCTACCAGGGCATGGTGCCGCTCGAGGGCGGGACGTTCGCCGCGGCATTCGAGGCGTACTTCGCGCAATCCGAGCAGCTGCCGACCGCGATCCACCTCGCGGTCTCGCCCGATCGTTGTGCCGGCATGCTCGTGCAGCAGGTTGCCGGCGGCGGCGGCCACGTGCGCAACAGCGCGAGCTCCGACTACGCGCGCATCAGCCTCATGTTCCGCACGCTCGCGGACGACGAGCTCGCGACGCTCGCGCCGGAGCTGCTGCTGCGCCGCCTGTTCCCCGAGGACGACGTGCGCCTGCAGGGCGAAGTACCGCTGCGCTTCGGCTGCCGCTGCTCGCGCGAACGCGTCGCGCGCATGCTGCGCACGCTCGGCCGCGACGAGGTGTTCGCGTCGCGCATGCAGGACGGGCTGGTCGAAGTGCAGTGCCAGTTCTGCAATCGCAACTACCGCTTCGGTGAATCCGACCTCGAGCAGCTGTTTGCCGAGCGGATCGAGGTCGCGGGGCCCGATACCCCGCAGTGAGCCACCGCTCGGCGTCGTCAGGCGTTGCGCTCCGACTGGGTGTCAGGACCCACTCGTGCGTCCAACTGTGAACGGGTCGAGCGTGCGACCTCAGGCGTATGGTTAATGTTTCGTTGGAAGGCTATGATTCCCGAGGGAGAGGGATCCCCGGGTTAAGGAATCGGGTGCGGAACCTTAGGGGCCCGTTAAGGGTCGAAGGGTGACGATGAAAATGGAACCGGCCATGGACGCGCTGAAGACAATCGCCTTGCTGACCCTGTCGCTCTGGGGTACAGGCGTCGTCGCGCTCGAGGCGCCCGGTCCTTCTGCTCCACCCCCGCAGGGCAGCTACGTCTGGCGCCTCGCCGCCGGCGGCGACGTGCTCGCCGCCGTGCCGGAGTCGAACACGCCCGGTGCGACGCTCGTGCTCGCGCCGCTGGAGCCCGCGCTCGCTGCGGACGGCCTCAATGTCGCATCCGGCGTCAACGGCGTACTGAGCTTCCCGCTCGGCACTGCGACGCGTGCAACCGTCGGCGCGGGCCAGCAATGGATCCTGTCGGCACCCGCGCGCGTAGCGCCGTGGTGCGGCAACCTCGCCGGCCTGATGCTGTATTCGTCGTCGCCGGCCGATTGCGACGCGCTCGCCGACGTCGATGCACGCGAGCCCTCGCTCGCGCGCAACCACGCGAGCGTCGGATACAGCACCGATCGTTTCGATGTCTCGCTCGGCTACGGCATCACGACGGGCCGCGCAAATTCGCCGTTCAGCGGCGCCGACGCCGCGCCGCTCGGCCTCGACTATCTCGGTCTGTCGGGGCTGTCGAACCTGCACGGTCGCGATGCGAGCGGGCAGGACTTCGCACTGAGCGGCACCTGGCGCTTCGATCCGCTCACCGCGTTGCGTGTGACGGCCGCCGTCGGCGAAACGCTGTTGCGGGAACCGCTCGCGCCGACGTGGAGTGGTTTCGAGCATGCCGCGCTGGGGCTCGGCGTCAGCCGCGGTCCGTTCTCGGGCAGTGTCGTCGGGCGCGTCGTGCGCTCGACCGGCAACGCGCTCGACCCTGCATGGGGCGGCGTCGACATCGGCGTCGCATGGCGCACGCCGTGGCGCGGCGAGCTGTCGTTCGGCGCGCGCAACCTGTTGTCGACGGGCCCCGAGCCCGGTGCCGCGAATCCGGTCGAAACCGAGCTCGATCGCGACACCGCGCGCACGCCGTACGTGCAGTACAAGCAGGATCTCTGACCCGCCGCGACCTGATCGTCGCCGCGCGCGCACCCAACCTGCGTTCCCCAGCACGCCACGTTCGTGCCGAAGCGCCCTCCGCGCGCGACGGGAATCCCCCGCTCCGCCCCCATCTGATCGGCCGCAAGACCGCAGGGAGTGTGTTGCGGTCCCGTTAGCACCTCGTAAAGCGGTCATTGCGCAGCAAATTGCTCGAAGCCACGCAAACCCAAGCGTGATGCGGGTTGCAGGCAATGTTGCATGCGCGCAACATGGGGTTCCCCCGGGTTGCGAATGTTGCTACCATCGGCCGCTGCCTAGGGTTTAGGTGGGCCGTATTTGGCTGTCCCATGGAGGGGAAGCACTTGTCCCGAACTTGTCACAACTCTGACGTTGGAGAGAGTAATGAGACTTAATAGCAACGAGCTGTTCAAAGCCGTTCGTCTCGCGCTCACCGTCGGCGCCGTGGGCAGCATCGCTGCTACCTCGGCCCCTGCGTACGCGCAAGACCAGGACGATGCGGAAGAGCTCGAGACGATTACCGTCGTCGGCTCGCGCATCAAGCGCACCGACATCGAAACCTCGCAGCCGGTGTTCGTGCTCGAGCGTGAAGATCTGCAGAAGACCGGCCTCGTGTCGGTCGGTGACGTGTTGCAGAAGCTGACGACTTCCGGTCAGACGATCAACACGACGTACAACAACGGTGGCGACGGCTCGACCCTCGTCGACCTGCGCAACCTCGGTGCGAACCGTACCCTCGTCCTCGTCAACGGCCGTCGCTGGGTCAGCACGCTCGGCGGCGCGGTCGACCTCAACACGATCCCGGTCGCGGTCATCGAGCGCGTCGAGATCCTGAAGGACGGCGCCTCGGCGATCTACGGCTCGGACGCGATCGCGGGCGTGATCAACATCACGACGCGCGACACGTACGACGGCGCGGAAGCGTCGGCCTATCTCGGCGAGAACGAGGAAGGCGACGGTCGCCAGGAAGCCTACGACTTCACGATCGGTTCCTCGACCGACCGTGCGAGCGTGGTGCTGAATGCGTCGTACGTGAAGCAGGAGCCGATCTTCGCGGGTGACCGCGAGATTTCCGCGGTTCCGCTGTTCGGCTTCGGCGGCAACAACGTCAATGTCGGCGCCTCGTCGACCACGCCGTTCGGCCGCTTCGGCTTCTCCGCCAACGGCGGTCGCCTGCCGAACGGCGCGCCGGGCACGCTGACGCTGATCCCGGGTCGTCCGGGCCGTGTTGCCGCTGACTACCAGCCGTTCAACACGTCGACGATGGGCTTCAACTTCGCACCCGACAACTACCTGTCGACGCCGCAGGAGCGCACTGCGCTGTACGCGCAGGGCCGCTACAACATCACCGACAACGTCAGCTTCAATACGTCGGTGCTGTACAACGAGCGCCGTTCGGAGCAGTTCCTCGCCGCGATGCCGTTCGTGTTCGGCACGGCCGGCTCGGGTCTCGCCCGCTTCACGATCCCGTCGACGGCGCTGTTCAACCCGTTCGGCGTCGACGTGACGCGCGCGCAGTTCCGTAACCGCGAACAGTTCCGCCAGTTCCAGCAGGACGTCGACACGTTCTACTTCGGCGCGGGCTTCGACGGTGCGTTCGACGCGTTCGATCGTTCGTTCTCGTGGGACGTGAACTACATCTACACGGACAACGAAGACCATACGATCACGCTCGGCCTGTTCGACCTGAACCGTCTGCGCGTCGGCCTCGGCCCGTCGTTCCGCGACGCGCAGGGTGTCGCGCGCTGCGGCACGCCGACTGCGATCGTCGCGAACTGCGTCCCGCTCAACATCTTCCAGGGTCCGGAAGGCTTCACGCGAGAGATGGTGGACTTCGCCAGCTTCACGGCGCAGGACAACACGTACAAGAAGCTCTACAACTACACGGCCAACCTCACCGGCGACCTGTTCGAGCTGCCGGCCGGCCCGCTGTCGTTCGC
>DATLNY010000259.1:0-7033 GCA_035536495.1 Candidatus Saccharimonadia bacterium
TATGTCAGACGGTAGTGACCAGCGCGTTGCGCAGGTCACATAAGGCGCTGGATCCCGGCTTGCCCCGGGATGAGATCCGCGCGTTGCGTCGGGTCACATAAGGCGCTGGATCCCGGCTTGCGCCGGGATGAGATCCGCGCGGTGCGCGGATCTCACTTCAAATGGCTGAGGTCTTCGAGCTGCCCGGGCTGCTCGGCGTAGTAGGCCGACAGGTCCGCGATGTCGTCCTCGGAAAGCGTCGTCGCGAAGCCCGCCATGATCGCGTTCTTGCGCGCGCCCGACTTGTAGTCGCGCAACGCCTTCTCGAGGTAGTCGGCGTACTGGCCCGCGATGCGCGGATAGGTCGGGTCGACCGACTCGTTGCCGGTCGGGCCGTGGCACGCGGCACACGCCTGAGCCTTCGTCTTGCCCGCATCGGCGTCGCCCGCGGCGTGCGCGGCCGGTGCGAGCGCGAGGCTCGCCGCCCAGAACAGCGTGCCGAGCCTCATCGTGCACCCGCGGCTTCGGCCGGCGCGGGTTGCGAAAGGTACGTCGCGATGTCGATGATGTCCTGCTCGGTCATGCTCTCGCCCTGCGCGCGCATCGTCGGATGCGAGCGCTCGCCGTTCTTGTAGCTCGTGAGCGCGCTGACGATGTAGGCGTAATTCTGGTTGTGGATCTTCGGCACGCTGTAGTGCGGGTACACGTTCTTGTAGTTCGGGATGCCGTGGCAGCCCGTGCACGTGTAGACCTTGACCTTGCCGTCCTCGAGGTTCGCCTCGGCGGCGAGCGCAGGCGTAGCGACGATCGGCAGCAGCAGGGCGAAACGGGCAAGCGCTCGTCGCATCTGGAATGTCCCGGGCGAAAAACCGGACAAGTATAACGACGGTGACTTGCGGGTCACGCGCGCGGCCGCCGCCCGACCCATACTGACCTCTGGGCTATTGAACTGCGCTGGTGTTATAGGTATCTATAACACCAAGCTACTTGGTGGGGACTCCATGAATCGTCTTGTGCGCGCCGCAGGGATCAGCGGCATCGTTTTTACTGCGTTGATCCTGCTCGGTTGCGGCGGCAAGCCCGACGGGAAAGGCGACGCCGAGGCCGACGGAAAGGCGGAGGACGCAGTCCAGGAGACCCCTATCCCGGTCGAGGTCGGCACCGCTGCCAGCCGGCCGATCGTCGCGAGCTACACCGGCACCGTGACGCTCGAGCCCGAGCGCCAGGCCCAGGTCGTCGCGAAAACCTCGGGCGTGCTGCTGCGTCTGCATGTCGAGGAAGGCGACCGCGTCAAGTCGGGCCAGCTGCTCGCGGAGCTCGATCCCGACAAGCCGCGGCTCGAGCTTGCGCGGGCATCGGCAAACCTCAGGCGCCTCGAAAGCGACTACCGGCGCTCGACCGAGCTAAATGCGCGCCAGCTCGTGAGCCCCGAGGCCCACGACCGCGTCAAGTTCGACCTCGAGACGCAGGCTGCATCGCACGAGATCGCGAAGCTCGACCTGTCCTACACGCGCATCGTCGCGCCGATCGACGGCGTCATCAGCGAGCGCATGGTGAAGGAAGGAAACCTCATCCAGCTCCATACCGCCCTGTTCCGCATCGACGACTTCGACCCGCTGCACGGCGTCCTCAACGTGCCCGAGCGCGAGCTCACGACGCTGAAGCCGGGTTTGCCCGTGAAGATGCACGTCGATGCGCTGCCGGCGCACCCGTTCACCGGTACCGTCGCGCGCGTGAGCCCGGTCGTCGATCCCGCGACCGGAACGTTCCGCGTCACGACCGAGTTCCACGACCCGACCGGAACGATCAAGTCGGGCATGTTCGGCCGCATCGACATCGTCCACGACGAGCGCGCCGACGCGTTGACGATCCCGCGCGAGGCGCTGATCGAGGAGGACGGAGAGACTTCCGTGTTCCTCGTCGAGATCGATACCTCGCCGCCGCCGAAGCCGAAGCCCGAGGACGAGAAGCGCGCGAAGAAGGGCGAGGCGAACGCCGCGGACGCGAAGAAGCCGCCGGCGACGCGCTACGTCGCGCGACGCAAGACCGTCGTCGCCGGCTACGCGAGCGGCGACGTCGTGGAGATCCGCGAGGGTCTCGCCGAGGGTGACAAGGTCGTCACGGTAGGCCGCGCCGCCGTGCGCGACGGCACCAAGGTCCAGCTCGTGGACGCGCCGCAATGAGCCTCGCAGAGCTGTCGACCCGCCGCCGCGTCACGATCGCGATGGTGACGCTGACCTTCGTGCTGTTCGGCCTCATCGCGCTGTCGGACCTCAAGGTCAACCTGTTGCCGGATCTCTCGTATCCGACCCTGACGGTCCGCACCGAGTACACCGGCGCGGCGCCGGTCGAGATCGAGAACCTCATCACCGAGCCGGTCGAGGAAGCGCTCGGGGTCGTCAAGAACGTGAGGAAGGTGCGCTCGATCTCGCGCACGAGCCAGTCCGACGTGATCCTCGAGTTCACGTGGGGCACCGACATGGACATGGCGGGGCTCGAGGTGCGCGACAAGCTCGAAGTGCTGCAGTTGCCGCTCGAGGCGAAGAAGCCGGTGCTGCTGCGCTTCGACCCGTCGACCGATCCGATCCTGAGGCTCGGCCTCGGCGGCAGCTCGACGGAAGGCGCGGTGAGCGAGGCGGAGCTGAAACAGTTGCGCCGCTACGCCGACGAGGAGCTCAAGAAGCGGATCGAGCCGATCGAGGGCGTCGCCGCCGTCAAGGTCGGTGGCGGCCTCGAGGACGAGATCCAGGTCGACATCGACCAGCAGCGCCTCGCCCAGCTCAACCTGAGCGTCGGCGAGGTGGTCGAACGGCTGCGCAGCGAGAACGTCAACGTTTCCGGCGGCCGCATCGAGGAGGGCAGCCAGCGCTATCTCGTGCGCACGATCAACCAGTTCGCGAACGTCGACGAGATGCGCGAGATGCTGATCAAGGTCGAGGGCGGCGTGCCGATCCGCATCGCGGACATAGCGACCGTCAGGCAGGGCTTCAAGGAGCGCGAGGCGATCATCCGGATCGACGGCCGCGAGGCCGTGGAGCTCGCGGTCTACAAGGAAGGCGACGCGAACACCGTCGGTGTCGCCGAGGCCGTCAAGGGCCAGCTCGAGCGGCTGCGCAAGACGCTGCCCCAGGGCGCGAACCTCACCGTCGTCGACGACCAGTCAGTGTTCATCCGGCAGGCGCTGTCGTCGGTGCGCACGGCCGCGTTCGAGGGCGGCCTGTTCGCGATCCTGATCATCTTCCTGTTCCTGCGCGATGCGTGGAGCACGTTCGTCATCGCGCTGTCGCTGCCGGTGTCGATCATCGCGACGTTCTTCTTCATGGGCCAGTTCGGGCTTTCGCTCAACGTCATGTCGCTCGGCGGCCTGGCGCTCGCGACCGGCATGGTCGTCGACGACTCGATCGTCGTGCTCGAGAACATCGCGCGGATGCGCGAGCGCGGCATGGGCATCCTCGAATCCGCGGTCAAGGGCACGAGCGAGGTTGGAATGGCCGTCACCGCATCGACGTTGACGACCGTCGCTGTGTTCTTCCCGCTCGTGTTCGTCGAGGGCGTCGCGGGCCAGCTGTTCCGCGACCAGGCGCTGACCGTCACGATCGCGATGCTGATCTCGCTCGTCGTCGCGATGACCCTGATCCCGACGCTGGCGTCGCTGAAGGTGCGTCCTCCGCAGGCGTATCCGGACGAGCCGCCGGCGCGCGCGCAGTGGCGCGGGCTCCTCGATGTCGTCCGCACGATCTTCCGCTGGCCGCTGGACCGTGCGTGGGGCGCGGCCGTGCGCTGGGTCGTCTTCGTCGTGACGTTGCCGGTGCGCCTCGCCGCGATCGTGCTCGTGGGCTTGTACCTGCTGATCTACGGTCTCGCGCGATCGCTGTTCTACGGCATCGTCTGGCTGTGGTCGCGAGTTGCCGGTCGCGCGGGCGGTCCGGTCGGCCGCGGCGTCGACCGCTTCGCACGTGGCGTCATGTGGCCGTACGAACGTGCCGCGGCGGCATACCACCGCGTGCTGCCGAAGGCGCTCGAGCGCCCGACGCCGGTGCTGGTCGGCGCGCTGCTGCTGTTCGTCGCGACGATGTGGCTCGTGCCGATGCTCGGCCTCGACCTGATTCCGCAGCTGCAGCAGGGCAGCTTCGAGGTCACTGCGAAGATGCCGCCCGGCACGCCGCTGGCCGAAACCGACGCGGTCGTGCGCGAGCTCCAGGCGAAGCACGCGAAGGACGCGCCGGTGCGCACGATCTACGGCGTCTCGGGCGTCGGCACCCGGCTCGATGCGAACCCGACCGAGTCGGGCGAGAACATCGCGCGGCTGCTCGTCGCGATGAAGCCGGGCACGGGCGAGGACGGCGAGCGCACCGAGATCGAGGCGTTGCGTGACTCGATGAAGGCACATCCCGGTGCCGAGGTGAAGTTCTCGCGGCCGCAGCTGTTCTCGTTCGCGACGCCGCTCGAGGTCGAGATCTCGGGCTACGACCTCGACGTGCTCAAGCGCGCGGGCCAGGACCTCGCGCAGCGGCTCGAGGGCTCGGACCGCTTCGCCGACGTCAAGTCCTCGGTCGAGGACGGCTATCCCGAGGTGCAGATCCGCTTCGACCAGGACCGCGCCGCCGCGCTCGGCCTCACGACGCGCCAGATCGCCGACCAGGTCGTGCGCAAGGTGCGCGGCGAAGTTGCGACGCGCTACAGCTTCCGCGACCGCAAGATCGACGTGCTCGTGCGCGCGAGCGAAGCCGACCGCGGCTCGGTCGAGGACATCCGCAACCTCATCGTGAATCCGCAGAGCGACCGGCCCGTCACGCTGTCGGCCGTTGCAGACGTCGTGTCGACCGAGGGTCCGAGCGAGATACGTCGTGCCGACCAGGAGCGCGTCGCGATCGTGTCGGCGAACCTCGCGTACGGCGACCTCGGCACCGCGGTCACCGTGGTCGAGGAGATGCTGCGCGAGCGTCCGCTCGCGGCCGGCGTCGGCGTGCACATCGGCGGGCAGAGCGAAGAGCTCGCGAATTCCGTCAGCTCGCTGCTGTTCGCGCTGTCGCTCGCGATCTTCCTCGTCTACCTCGTGATGGCGTCGCAGTTCGAGTCGCTGCTGCATCCGTTCGTGATCATGTTCACGATCCCGCTCGCCGCGATCGGCGCGGTGCTCGCGCTGTTCCTGACCGGCAATCCCTTGTCGGTCGTCGTGTTCATCGGGCTCATCATGCTCGTCGGAATCGTCGTCAAGAACGCGATCGTGCTGATCGACCGCGTCAACCAGCTGCGCGAGCACGGCGTGCCGAAGCGTCGCGCGATCGCCGAAGCGGCTGAATCCCGCTTGCGCCCGATCATGATGACGACGATCGCGACGCTGGTCGGCTTCGCGCCGCTCGCGCTCGGCATCGGCGAGGGCTCGGAAGTGCGCGCGCCGATGGCGATCGCGGTGATCGGCGGGCTCGCGGTCTCGACGCTGCTGACGCTGCTCGTGATCCCGATCGTGTACGACCTCATGGACCGCCGCGGCGACGAGGCCTATGTCGCGCGCGCGGGCCGCAAACAGGCGCTGCACGCCGCAGCGATCGAAGTGCCCGACGCGCCCGAAGCCGCGCACTGAGCCCGACGGAGAAGCCGAGCCATGAGCATCGCCGAGCTTTCGCTGCGTCGACCGGTCAGCGCGATCATGTTCTTCGTGTCGATGATGGTGATCGGCGCGATCGCGGCGTTCCGCCTGCCGCTCGAGTTCTTCCCCGGGCTCGACGTGCCGTTCGTCGTCATCAGCATCCCGTATCCGGGATCGACGCCCGCCGAGATCGAGCGCACGATCACGCGCCCGGTCGAAGAGGCGATCGCGACGCTGACCGGCATGAAGCGCCTCAACTCCCGCTCGCGCGCGGATTCGGCCGAATTCTTCCTCGAGTTCGATTGGGAGGAGAAGGTCGCGATCAAGGCGTCCGAGGCGCGCGGCAAGATCGACGCGATCCGCGACGAGCTGCCGAGCGACGTGCAGCGAATCTTCGTGCGCAAGTTCTCGACCGAGGACCAGCCGATCCTCGCGGTCCGGCTCGCGAGCGCGGCGGACCTCGGTAATTCGTACGAGCTGATCGACCGCAAGATCAAGCGGCGCCTCGAGCGCGTGCCGGGCATCGCGAGCGCCGCGATCAACGGGATCTCGCCGCCCGAGCTCGAGATCGAGCTGATCGCCGATCGAGTGACCGCGCACGGCGTCAGCCTCAACGAGCTGTCGACGACGCTGTCGCAGATGAACTTCTCGGTCTCGGCCGGGCTGATCAACGACGGCACGCGGCGCTTCCGCGTGCAGCCGATCGGCGAGTTCAAGTCGCTCGACGAGATGCGCGGGCTCGTGCTGAACCCGGCGGGCCTGAAGCTCGGCGACATCGCGAACATCCGGCTTCAGCCCGGCGAGGTCACCGTCCGTCGCCACCTCGACTTCAAGCCGGCCGTCGGCATCGACGTGTTCAAGGAGCGCCAGGCAAACCTCGTCGACGCGGGCCGGCGCGCGATGGCCGAGATCGAGCTGATCAAGGACGACCCGGAGCTCGGCGGCATCGAGATCTACACGCTCGACGACCAGGCGACCGGCGTCGTTTCGTCACTGCGCGACCTCGCGGAGGCCGGTTTCCTCGGCACCGTCATGTCGATCGTCGTGCTGTTCTTCTTCCTGCGCCACTGGCCCTCGACGCTGATGATCTCGCTCGCGGTGCCGGTCTGCTTCGTCATCACGCTCGGTCTGATGTACTTCTTCGGGATCTCGCTCAACGTCCTGTCGATGATGGGGCTGCTGCTCGGCGTCGGGATGGTCGTCGACAACGCCGTCGTCGCGGTCGAGAGCATCCACCAGCAGCGCGAGAAGCACCCCGGCGATCCGGTCCGCGCGTCGATCCTCGGCGTGCGCAACGTCGCGATCGCACTTTCGGCCGGCACCATCTGCCACTGCATCGTGTTCCTGCCGAACATCTTCGGGGCGCAGAACGAGATCTCGATATTCCTCTCGCACGTCGCGATCACGATCAGCATTTCCCTGCTGGCGTCGTGGCTGTTCGCGGTCAGCCTGACGCCGCTGCTC
>DATLNY010000260.1:0-3223 GCA_035536495.1 Candidatus Saccharimonadia bacterium
GATCCAGTGCCTCTGTCGCGGCACGCCGTGAAAGTCACTGGGTCCCGGCTTGCGCCGGGATGACGCCACGGACGATGGGCAACGGTCACGCACGGCAGGAAGGCAACGGTCACACACATGTTCAAGGTCAGGACGCTCAACAACATCTCGCGCAACGGGCTTTCGCGCCTGCCGCACGGCAGCTACACGGTCGGCAACGACATGGCGGAGCCCGACGCGATCCTCGTGCGCTCGGCCGACATGCACGCGCTGCCGATCCCGGCGTCGCTAAAGGCGGTCGCGCGCGCGGGCGCCGGCACGAACAACATCCCGGTCGCCGAGCTCTCCAAGCGCGGCATTCCGGTATTCAACGCGCCCGGCGCGAACGCGAACGCCGTGAAGGAGCTCGTCGTCGCGGGCATGCTGATGTCGGCGCGCAACCTCAACGACGCGCTCGCGTTCTCCGAAACGCTGAAGGACCGCGGCGACGCGGAGCAGGCGATGGAGGCCGAGAAGAAGCGCTTCGTCGGCACCGAGCTCGCCGGTCGCGTGCTCGGCGTCGTCGGCCTCGGTGCGATCGGCGTGAGGGTCGCGAACGCTGCGCACGCGCTCGGGATGCGCGTGTTCGGCTTCGATCCGCACATGACGGTCGAGGGCGCGTGGCAGCTCTCGTCCGACGTCGTCAAGGCCGGGTCGCTCAACGAGCTCTACGCGGCGTCGGATTACGTCAGCTTCCACGTCCCGCTCAACGACGCGACGCGCGGGCTGTTCGGCGAAGCAGCGCTCGCGGTCGCGAAGCCCGGCATCGTGCTGCTCAACTTCGCGCGCGACGGAATCGTCGACCATTCGACGCTCGAGCGCGGGCTGAAGTCCGGGACGATCTCGCGCTACGTCACGGATTTCCCGAAGCCGTCGATGATCGGCGACTCGCGCGTCATCGCGCTGCCGCACCTAGGCGCCTCGACGCAGGAGGCCGAGGAGAACTGCGCGCTGATGGTCGTCGACCAGCTGCGCGACTACCTCGAGAACGGCAACGTGCACCACGCGGTCAACTTCCCGAACACGCGCATGAGCCGCGGCGGCGCGCAGCGGATCTGCGTCGCGAATCGCAACGTGCCGAACATGATCGGCCAGCTCTCGCACGCGCTCGGCGTGCACGGGCTCAACATCGCGCAGATGCACAACGCCTCGCGCGGCGAGCTCGCCTACAACCTCATCGACGTCGACGAGCCGGTCGGCGAGGCGGTCGTGCGCGAGATCGCGTCGATCGAGGGCATACTTTCGGTTCGGGTGGTCTAGGCGACCCCCATCCATCCGGCGTCATCCCGACGCAAGTCGGACCCAGTGCCTCGGCTGCGCTTGCAGGGACTGGATCCCGGCTTGCGCCGGGATGACGCCAGGAAAGTACGATCGCGGCCTTCGCGCGCCATCGAAGTATGGGCGTCAAGGACGTACGCGGCATCAACTGAAAGTTTCGGGCAAACATGGCGACGCGAAAACGCAGCGCGAAGGCAACGACCGCGAAGACGTCCGACCTTGCGGAAGTCCGCGCGCGCATCGACGCGATCGATCGCAGCATCCAGGAGCTCATCGCCGAACGCGCGCGCTTCGCACAGCAGGTCGGGCGCGCCAAGGGCCCGCTCAAGGCCGCGGTCGACTATTACCGCCCCGAGCGCGAGGCGCAGGTCCTGCGCATGGTGATCGAGCGCAACGAGGGCCCGCTTTCGAACGAGGAGATGGTGCGGCTGTTCCGCGAGATCATGTCGTCGTGCCTCGCGCAGCAGGAGCCGCTCAAGATCGGCTACCTCGGACCGGAGGGGACGTTCAGCGAACAGGCGTGCATCAAGCACTTCGGCAACGGCGTGCGGCGATTGCCGCTGTCGGGCATCGAGGAGGTGTTCCAGGAAGTCGAGGCGGGCCACGCCGACTTCGGCGTCGTCCCGATCGAGAACTCGGGCGAGGGCACGGTGCACTCGACACTCGACCTGTTCCTGACCTCGAAGCTCAAGATCTGCGGCGAGATCGAGCTGCGCGTGCACCAGTACCTCATGTCGAAGAGCGGCAGCCTGCGCGAGGTCGAGCGCGTCTACTCGCACCCGCAGTCGCTCGCGCAATGCCGTGGCTGGTTGCGCGAGAACCTCGCGAAGGCCGAGCGCACGCCGGTGTCGAGCAACGCGGAGGCCGCGCGCCGCGCGCGCAACGCCGACGATGCCGGCGCGATCGCGGGCGAGACCGCGGCGCACGTCTACGGCCTCAAGATCGTCGCGGGACCGATCGAGGACCGCCCCGACAACACGACGCGCTTCCTCGTCATCGGGCGTGACCTGTTCGCGCCGTCGGGGCGCGACAAGACCTCGCTGCTCGTCGCGGTCAAGGATCGGCCCGGCGCGCTCTACGAATTGCTGACGCCGCTCGCGTCGTCGGGCCTGAGCCTCACGAAGATCGAATCGCGCCCGTCGCGCCAGGGCAAGTGGCAATACGTGTTCTTCATCGACGTCGAGGGGCACGTCGAGGACGCGCGGCTCGCGACGGTGCTGCGCGAGCTCGGTGCGTTCACGCAGAACGTCAAGGTGCTCGGCTCCTATCCGCAGGCAGTGCTTTGATCCTCGTCGCCGGCGGCACGGAGGGTCGCGTGATGCCGGAACCGGTCGCATCGATCGCGAAGCTGAAGGCCTACGACCCCGGGCACGACCTGCCGGCGCTACGGCAGCGTCACTCGGCGGGCGAGTTGATCGAGCTCGGCTCGAACGAGAACAGCTTCGGGCCGAGCCCGAGCGTGCTCGAGGCGCTGCGCGGCGTCACGGCCGAGGACGTGTTCCGCTATCCGGATCCGCTCGGGCTCGGCGTGCGGCGAGCGCTGTCGATTGCGCTCGGCGTCGCGGTCGAGCAGGTCCTGCTCGGCAACGGCTCGCACGAGCTGCTGATGCTCGCGGCCCAGTGCTACGCCGGTCCCGGCGACGAGATCGTGCACAGCGAGTTCGGCTTCGCCGTGTTCGGGATCGCGGCCGCCGCGACCGGCGCGACCGCGCGCGTCGCGCCCGCGCTTCCGCTCGACGACGCGATGCCGCGCGGCCACGACCTCGACGCGATCGCGGCGCAGCTCACGCCCCGAACGCGCATCGTCTACCTCGCGAACCCGAACAACCCCACTGGCACCTGGTTCGGGCGCGACGCGCTCGCCGCGCTGCTCGCACGGATTCCCGACACGGTGCTCGTCGTGCTCGACGAGGCCTACCACGAGTAC
>DATLNY010000261.1:0-2199 GCA_035536495.1 Candidatus Saccharimonadia bacterium
TCGCGGCAAGCACGACCGACCCCGGAACCTCGCGGCCGCCGCCGACGACGAGGACGCGGCCGCGATCCTCCTTGCTCTCGCTCCGGCATGGGTCCGGCAACGGCCGCGCGCGAAGCGCAGCGCGCGTCAGCAGCTTCGCCCTGCTCATTTGGGCCCGGCCGGCTTGTCGGGCGCGGTCGTCACCGGCGCGCTCGCCGCTAGCGTCGGCACGACGCGGTTGGCGACCTTGAGCTCGAACCGCGCGTCCGGCCGGGCACGGTCGAGCCCGTATTCGGTCAGCGCGCAGTTCGGCACGTCGCCGAGCTTGTCGATCGCGAGGATCTCGCGTTCGTCGAGGCATTCGAGCAGGTAGCGGAAGCAGTTCACGATCACCTGGTGCGCGACGATCAGCACGCGATCGCCGACGTGATCGCGGCGCAGCACTTCGGTGACGCTGCGCAGGCGCAGTATGACGTCGCACCAGCTCTCGCCGCCCGGTGGACGGAAGTAGAACTTGCCGACGAGCGCGCGCTGTTCCGCGAGCTCCGGGAACTTCGACTTGATCCCGAACGTGGTGTAGCGATCGAGGATCCCGAATTCCTTCTCACGCAAGCGCTCGTCGACGCCGACGTCGGAGGCATCGAGCCCGATCGCGCGAGCGACCTCGAGGCAGGTCTGCTGCGAGCGGATGAATGGCGAGGTCAGCAGCGTGGTCGGCCGTTCGTCCGCCGGCAGTGCCGCGAACCATGCAGCGAGCCCGCGCGACTGCTGCAGCCCGAGCTCGGACAGCGGCGTGTCCGCATCGCGCGTCGAAAGCTCGATGAGCTCGTGATTCGACAGCTCGGCATGGTCGCGCGCGACATTGCCGGCGCTCTGGCCGTGCCGGACGATCCAGAGGCGGTCGGGCCAGTCGGAGTGTTTGAGTCGGGCCATCGTCGGGACAGCGCTCGGCGGGCAACGGGCCCACGGTCGGCCGATTCTGCGCCAGCGCCGCCGCGACGGTCGAGGATCGCGACGCACGCCCGTGCGCCGCACGCCCGGCTGCGATAACGTTGCGGTCGACGACAGTTGCGGGGATGGCGAGCGGCGCGATGAAGGCTTTCGGGGCATGGGTGCTCGCCTGTGGCAGCGGCATGGCGTGCGCGCAGGCCGCGGTCGAGGTCAATCCCAATGCGCAGTTCGACGCCGACATCGCCGGCGTCGCGTTGCGCGAGGCACCATCGGGCGGAAGCATCGCGTGGTCGCCGGAGGACCTGACCGGCCGCGCCGGTTCGGGCTCGCTGCGGATCATGGGCCCCGCCGGGGTGTACGTGCTCCATGCATGCGTTCATCCCGAGCCCGCCGTGGCGTACGCGTACCAGCCATTCCGCTACGAGCTCTCGGCCCGCGCACGGGCGCTCGGTACGCCCGCGGTCGTGACCGCGGAAGTCGTGCTGATGTTCGGCGGCGACGATCCCGAAACGGACGGGCCGTGCAACCGCCCGACGATCGGCTACCTCGGCACGCAATCGGTCGTGGTGTCGGACGCGACGCTTGCTGCGAGCAGGGTCGAGAACGCCGCGTGGCCCGACGCGTCCCTGTCGATCACGGTGCGCAAGTCCGTGGGCGACTTCGAGCTCGATGCCTGGTCGCTGAAGCTCGAAGAGCTCCCGCTGCTCGCGGACGACTTCGAGTAGCGGCGACGGCTCGTGACAGGCTGCGTAGCCCGCACGCCCTGGCACTCGGTGCAGGTGATGCGGACGTGCTCACGACCTCACTCGAATACCGGCCTCGACGCCCGATGACCGAGCTCGGTCGGCGGGGCGGGTATGCTCCGCCGACGCGTATCAGGAGCGACACATGCACTACAACCGCTGGCTACTCGCCACGATCCTTTCGACGCCGGCCGCTCTCGGGTTTGCGGCAGAGTCCGCCGTCATGCGCGAGCTGGTCGGCACGCGCACGAGCGAGAACATTCCGGCGGTTCCGGCGGAGTTGAGCGAGCGGCTCGCGGCGTACCAGAACACGCGCGGTGCGAGCTTCGCGGGCTGGCTGCCGGACGGCGCGCTGCTCATCACGACGCGGTTCGGCAACACCGCGCAGGTGCACCGCGTCGCGGCGCCCCTCGGGATGCGCGAGCAGCTCACGTTCTTCGACGAGCCGGTCTCGAGCGTCGCGTCGCTGCCGGATCGCGCGGGCTTCGTGTTCGGGCGCGACGTCGGCGGGTCGGAGTTCTGGCAG
>DATLNY010000262.1:0-2441 GCA_035536495.1 Candidatus Saccharimonadia bacterium
CGACCATTTCGACTACCTCGAGCTCGCTGACGGGCGCTGGCTCGTGCTCGTGGCCGATGTCTCGGGCAAGGCCGTTTCGGGCGCGCTCTACATGGCGCGGCTCGGGCCGATGCTCAAGCAGGCCGCGGCGCTCGCATACGATCCAGCCGACCTGCTCGAACGCATCAACGTGCTGCTCTATGGCGAGCTCGAGGCCGGCATGTTCGTGACGATGCTCGCCGTCGCGCTCGAACCGGCGTCGGCGCGCATCGAAGTCGCGAGCGCGGGTCATCCGGAGCCGTTCAAGCGCGGCGCGAACGGCGCCGTCGAAACGCTCCACGTCCCGCGCGGGCCGCCGCTCGGCGCGGTCCCCGGTGCGACCTATGCGATCGGCGCGAGCGTGCTCGAGCCGGGCGAGCTACTGCTGCTGTACACCGACGGGCTCGACGAAGCGCACGACGTGCGCCAGGCGATGTTCGGCGCCGAACGCATCGTCGCGACGCTCGCGCGGACGCCGCACGCCGCCGCGGTGATCGAGGAGCTGCTCGCGCAGCTCGGCGCATTTGTCGGCGACGCGGCGCAAAGCGACGACCTCACGCTGGTCGTGCTCGAACGGCTGTGACGCTGCGGCAGCCGCTACTGGATCTTGCTTCGCTTCTTCTTCCCGAACAACCGGCTCAGCAGGCCTCCCTGCTCGTCGGTTTCCGGAGCGAGCGCCGGCGCGCGCGCGGCTGACGAAGGTTTCGGCGCGGCCGTCGCGGACTTCGGCGAAGCAGCCCCGGCGCCTTCGAGCCGCACGCCGAGCAGCATCGCTGCATGGCGGCCGAGCGACTTCGACTCGGGGTCGAGTGGTGTGTTCGCGGCGGGTCCGACGCCGAGCAGGCTCGCGACGTGTTCCGCGAGCGAGGGCGCGGATTCCCTCGGCACGCTCGACGGGGCCTCGCGCGCAGCGATCGGTGCGAGTGCTTCGCGCGGCGGCGGCGGCACGGCTTCGCGCAGCGAAACAGGCACCGCTTCGCGCGGCGGCGCCGCCGCGGCTTCGCGCGGTGGAGCAGGCGTCGCTTCGCGCGCAGGCGCCGGCGCGGATTCGCGCAGCGCGGCAGGAGGCGGCTCGCGCGTCGGCATCGCGGCCCGTGCCGGCGCGGCCTCATCGGTCGCGCCGCGCGGCGGCGCCACTTCGGCCTGCGCGCTTCGCTCCTTCGGTGCGGCGCGCGGCGCGGGCTCGCCCGCGGCCGCGGGAGCTGCCTCGATGATCCCGACGCCGGGGTGGTCGAGCAGCGCCGCATCACGATCGGCATACATCGCGAACAGCTTGGTGAAACCCGCGATGTCGAACACCTGCTGCACCTGCGGGTTCAACCCGGCGACGCGCAACGAGCCCTTCTTGTCGACCGATTTCGCGAGCATCAGCAGCACGCGCAGGCCCGCGCTGCTGACGTAGTTGATCTGGGCGAGGTCGACGACGAAATGCGTCGCGTTCGTCGCGAGCAGGTCCTGCAACGCGAGCTCGAGGTCTGCGGCCGAATCGGTATCGAGTCGCCCGACCGGCCCGAGCACGAAGACCGCGCCGCGCTTTTCCTGCGCGATCTCCATCCGCTCAGCTCCGGAACACGAAGCGCGCGACGCCGATCTGCACGACGTCCTCGTTCCGCAGGACGTGCTCGCGCACCTTCTCGGCGTTGACGCGCGTGCCGGCCTTGCTGTCGAGGTCCGACAGCACGAAGCCCTGCGGCGTCGGCGTGATGCGCGCGTGCTTCGGATCGACGCCCGAGCTGCCGAGGCGGATGTCGTTGCCGGTGTCGCTGCCGATCGCCATCGGCTTCAGCGCGATCGAGAACGTCGTCTTGCCGGCCTCGGGGTTCTGCGGCACGAGGCGCGCAGGACGGAAAGCGATCGTCGCGTCCGACGTCGGCGCGCGCGGCGCCGGTGCGGCCGGCGCTGCCGGCGCTGCCGGCGCCGACACGGGCTGGCGCGGGATCGCGGGCATCACCATCGTGCCGCCTTCAGGGGGAAGCGAGGGCGCCTTCGCAGCGGCGACCGCTGCCGCGACGGCTGCGGCGCTCGGTGTCGGGGACTCGCCGGTCGTGTAGGTCGACGACGCCGCAGCCGCGGGCTGCGGCGTCGGCGCGGCGGCGGCATCGAGCTCGCTCTCGGCGTGCACGCATGCTGCGAAGCGCGCGCGGATCTCCTGCGCCTGCTGGTGCCACTGCTGCTTCTCGGCCGCCTGGCCCTCGAGCGCCTTGATGCGCTTGTCGAACTCCTTCTTGTCGAACTCGCCTAGCTGGTGGCGCAGCTCGATTTCCTGCCGATCGAGCTTCACGGCTTCGTGCGCGGCCTCGAGCGTCGTCAGGATCGACTTCAGCTGCGCGTACTGGCCGCGCGCCTGCTCCTTCAGCGGACGCGCCTGGGCGCGCAACGCGTCGAGGCGCGCCGAGTAGTCGCCCTTGACGCGGGTGTAGACC
>DATLNY010000263.1:0-2789 GCA_035536495.1 Candidatus Saccharimonadia bacterium
TCTGTTTCAGGTGCGCGACGACGCGATGGACCTCTTCGTCGCTGACGAACGCGCCGTGGACGCGCTCGGGCATCGCGGTGCCGGGCGGCAGGTAGAGCATGTCGCCGTGGCCGAGCAGCGTCTCGGCGCCGGACTGGTCGAGGATCGTGCGCGAATCGATCTTCGAGGAAACCTGAAATGCGATGCGCGTCGGGATATTGGCCTTGATGAGGCCCGTGATGACGTCGACCGACGGCCGCTGCGTCGCGAGGATCAGGTGGATGCCCGCCGCGCGCGCCTTCTGCGCGAGCCGCGCGATGAGCTCCTCGACCTTCTTGCCGACGATCATCATCATGTCGGCGAACTCGTCGATCAGCACGACGAGGAACGGCAGCGCCTCGAGCGGCAATGCGACAGCGCCGGGATCGTCGGGGCGCGGCACGAACAACGGGTCGAGCAGCGGCTGGCCCGCGTCCTCGGCGTCCTTGACCTTGCGGTTGAAGCCCGCGAGGTTCCGCACGCCGACCGCGGCCATGACCTTGTAGCGCCGCTCCATCTCCGCGACGCACCAGCGCAGCGCGTTCGCCGCGTCCTTCATGTCGGTCACGACCGGTGCGAGCAGGTGCGGGATGCCCTGGTAGACCGACAGCTCGAGCATCTTCGGGTCGATCATGATCATGCGCACGTCGCGCGCGCTCGCCTTGTAGAGCAGCGAAAGCACCATCGCGTTGAGCGCGACCGACTTGCCCGAGCCGGTCGTGCCCGCGACGAGCAGGTGCGGCATCTTCGCGAGGTCGACGACGCTCGGGCGCCCGCCGATGTCCTTGCCGAGCGCGAGCGTCAGCGGCGAGGCCGACTTGTCGTACTCCTTCGAGCGCAGCATCTCGGACAGGTACACGACCTCGCGGTTCGCATTCGGGATCTCGAGGCCGATGACGGTCTTGCCCGGGATCACGTCGACGACGCGCACCGACTGCACCGAGAGCCCGCGCGCGATGTCCTTGTCGAGGTTCGAGATCTGGCTGCCGCGAATACCTGGCGCGGGCTGCATCTCGAAGCGCGTGATGACGGGACCGGGATAGACGCCGACGACCTGCGCCTCGATGCGGAAATCCTTGAGCTTGATCTCGAGCTGGCGCGACAGCGCCTCGAGCGTTTCGGGCGAGTAGCCCTTCGCCTGCTGCTTCGGCTCGTCGAGCAGCGACAGCGGCGGGAGCGTACCTTCGGGGAGTGCGTTGAAGAGCGGGATCTGGAGCTCTCGACTGGCGCGTTCGGACTTTTCCGCAGGAGGGAGAGCGGGTTCGATACGAATTGGCTCGCGCTTCTCGCGCTTGCGCGTTTCGACGCGGCGCGTCTCCGTGCGCTCGTCGCGCATCGAGCGTGCACGGTTCCACTCGCCGGTTCCGCGCGCGAGCCGCACGAGCGCGGCGCCGAGGTTCAACGCGAGCATGCCCGTGCGGTCCATCACGCGGAACCACGACACGCCGGTCGTCAGCGTCAGCGCGACGAGCAGGATCGCGAGCAGGAACAGCGTCGCGCCGAGCTGCCCGAAGCCCGCGCCGAGCGCGCGCCCGAGCATCTGCCCGAACACGCCGCCCGCGTTGGCGGGCAGCTCGCTGTCGCGCACGGCGAAATGCAGCTGCCCGAGCGTGCTCGCGCACGCGAGCAGCGCGACCCCGCCGATGAGACGGAACGGCGGCTCGACCTGCACCGCGTCCGGCGCGTCGGGGCGCACCATGCGCCAGCTCGCGAACAACAGCAGCAGCGGCAGCAGGTACGCGCTCAGGCCGACGAAATAGAAGCCGATGTCGGCGATCCACGCGCCGATCGTCCCGCCGACGTTGTGGACCGGACCGGAGCCACCCGCGTGCGACCAGCCCGGATCGCCCGGGTGGTACGTCCAGAAGCAGACGAACAGGTAGATCGTCAGCGGCAACAGCAACAGCACCGCCATCTCGCGCAGGCGGCGGTCGAGGAGGCTGGGTTGCGGTGACTTCAGGACTTCGTTGCTGGCGCGCGCCACGCGGGAAATCGACCTCGAATGCAGTGACGCATCGTACCCTGTAGGAGGGGCCTCAGCCCCGACTCGCGGTGCGGGTCGGGGCTGAGGCCCCTCCTACGAGGCGGCGATCAGGCCATGCCCTGCAGCGCGGGGTGCACGAGCTTGCCGCCCTCGACGTTGATGCCGCGCACGAGCGGCACGTTGTCGCGCCAGGTCCCGGTTGCGAGCTTCGAGACGAACGGCAGGATCGCCGCGCAGATCGCGTGCGACGAGGTCTGCGGCACGGCGCCGGGCATGTTCGTGACGGCGAAGTGCGTGACGCCGTCGACGACGTAGGTCGGGTCCTTGTACGTCGTCGGCTTCGTCGTCTCGACGCAACCGCCCTGGTCGACCGAGATGTCGACGATGACCGAACCGGGCTCCATCGCGGCGACCATCTGGCGCGAGATGACGTGCGGCGCCTTCGCGCCCGTCACGAGCACCGCGCCGATCACGAGGTCGGCGTCGCGCAGCTCGCGCGCGACGGCTTCCTCGTACGGATACAGCGTCGTGACGTTCGAGCCGAGCGCCATCATCTGCGCCATGCGGTCCTGTCGCTTCTCGAACACGACGACGTTCGCGCCGCCCGCGGCAGCGAGCTGCGCCGAATTTCCGCCCGCGGCGCCCGCGCCGAGCACGACGACCTTGCCGCGCTCGGTCGACGGCAGGCCACCGAGCAGCTTGCCCTTGCCGCCGGCAGGCTGGTGCAGCAGATGTGTGCCGATCTGCACCGCGATGCGCCCCGCGATGATCGACATCGGCGCGAGCA
>DATLNY010000264.1:0-4437 GCA_035536495.1 Candidatus Saccharimonadia bacterium
CAGCGCGCGACCGCCGGCATCGACCGTCACCGCGCCTGCGCCGGCGACGAGCGCGGTCCCGACCGCGGCGATGCGGCCGGCGCGCACGAGCACGTCGGTGTGCTCGAGCGTGCCTTGCGAAGTCGCCGTATGCACGCGCGCGTCGCGGATCAGAAGCTCCTGCGCATCTGCGTGCGCAGAGGCGAGGAGCGACGCGACGAGGAGGAGTCGCCCAACCGACCCGACCGCGATTCCAGACGACGACGCGCGCCTCACGGCGTCACCCCGAGC
Organism: Candidatus Saccharimonadia bacterium; assembly: GCA_035536495.1. GTDB lineage: Bacteria > Pseudomonadota > Gammaproteobacteria > Xanthomonadales > Ahniellaceae > DATLNY01. The sequence continues at coordinate 271 of DATLNY010000264.1, forward strand.
ATGAAGTCCGAGCGCGGCTGCCGCGCGGGATCGGCGCGGTCGTAGACGAGCGCGCCGTCGATCCAGACCTGGTCGGGCAGCGCATAGACCGAGAACGGGTCGCGGTTCCAGAGCACGACGTCGGCAAGCTTCCCGGGCTCGAGCGTGCCGGTGCGCTCGGCGATGCCAAGCGACTTCGCCGCGTTCGCGGTGATCCACCGGATCGCATGCTCGGGCGCGATCGCAAGCCCCGCGCGCACGCCGCGCGTCATCGCCTTCGCGGCCTCCTGGTTGAGCCGCTGGATGCCCTCGTCCGAATCCGAATGCACGATCGCGCAGCCGTTCTTCGGCCGATCGACCAACGCGAGGTTCTCCTGGATCCCGTCCCACGCTTCCATCTTGAAGCCCCACCAGTCGGCCCACAGCGCGCCGCAGACGCCGCGCTCGGCGAGCGTGTCGGCGAGCTTGTACGCCTCGACGCCGTGGTGGAACGCCGCGATCTTGAAGCCGAACTCCTCGGCGAGATCGAGCATCACCGCCATCTCGTCGGCGCGATAGCAGTGGATGTGCACGAGCACGTCGCCGCGCATCGCGGCGACGAGCGTCTCGGCCTTGAGGTCGCGCTTCGGCGGCGAGGGCTCCTCGCCCTTGTCCCTGCCACGCCGGCCTTCCCACGCGCTGCGCTCGCGGTCGTACTTCGCGAGCCCATGCGCGTAATCCTGCGCGTCGGCGAACGCCTGGCGGTAGCCCGCGACGTTGCCCATGCGCGTCATCGGCGCGCGCTGCTGCGTGCCGTAGACACGCTTCGGATTCTCGCCGCAGGCCATCTTGAGACCCTGCTTCGCACCGGGGAATTTCATCGCCTGGTAGGTCGTCGCCGGCACGTTCCTCAGCGTGACGCCGCGGCCGCCGATCAGGTTGCCCGAGCCCGGCAGCACCTGCATCGTCGTGACGCCGCCGGCGAGCGCCGCGGCGAAGCCGGGGTCCTGCGGCCACACCGCGTGCTCGGCCCAGACGCCCGCGGTGACGGGATCGATCATCTCGTTGCCGTCCTGGTGCGCCGCGACGCCGGGCGACGCATAAACGCCGAGGTGCGAATGCACGTCGATGAGCCCCGGCGTGACGTATCGGCCGGCCGCGTCGACGACACGTGCGCCGGCGGGATCGAGCCCGCGCCCGAGCTCGGCGATCATCCCGTCGCGCAGAAGCACGTCGTGATCCTCGAGCTTCCGCCCGGTACCGTCGAGCACGGTCGCGTGGGTGATCAGCGTCGGCTGCGATGGCAATGCGCGATAGGTCGAGGCGTACGGTTCGGCAATTGCGTTGCCGGCGAACGCCGCGCACAGCGCGGCCGCGAGTGTCGATGCGCGGGATCTCATGCGGCGGGAGACCTACCAGGTGAATTGCAGCCCGACGATCGCGGGCTCGGCCGACGCATTCGCGGGGTCGAATTTCACGCGGCAGTCGAACGTCTGCTTCGACTCGGAGGGGAGGTCCTTGTCGAACACCACCGTCGAATTGATCTGGAAAAGACCGTCTGGCGTCGCCTGCAGCTTCGCGCGCATGTCGCCGCGATCGAGCTCGAACACCTTGCCGGACAGCTTGTCGGCGACGGCCTTCTCGCATGCCGCGACCGCGCGATCCTCGTTGCCGCCGCCGCAGGCGGCGAGCGCGAGCGCGAGGCCCGCGACGATAGCCAAGCGTTGCATCGATTCGCCCTGCCTCGAATCAGCCCGGTGGATGGCGCGCGTTCTGTCGTGCTTTGCGCCCTTGGCGTCCGAGCCTAACACGGCTTGAACGCGGCTTTCGGGGCTCAGTAGCGGGGCACCGACGGGTCGATTTCCGCGCTCCACGCGTCGATCCCACCCTCGACGTTGTGGACGTCCCGGAAGCCGAGACCGCGGAAGTGCTCGGCCGCGGCGCGCGACGAATTGCCGTGGTGGCAGAGGAACGCGAGCCGCGTGTCCTTCGGGAGCGCCTCGACATCGGCGAGCGAGGCCTGGTCGAGCACGCGCGCGCCGGGGAACGGGGCGTGGGCCCGGTCCGCCGGCGGGCGCACGTCGACGACCGTGACGGCACCGGCATCGAGCGCTTCGCGCAGCGCCCGGACGGACAAGGCGTGCACCGCGGGCGGTGCGTTCGGGTTGCGGATCGAGAGCCCCGACGCGGTCGGTGTCTCGAGCCATTCGATCACGAGCCCGCGCGCGCGCTGCGCGGTCGCGAGGTCCATGTCGATCGGGATGCCCGACGCGAGCGCGCGGATCTCGTGCTCCGCGCGCGGCTTCAGCATGAACTGCGCGCGGAACGCACTGTCGATCGCAAGGTGCAGCGTGTCGTCGCCGGCGTCCTCGAGCGCGTCGCGGATCGCGCGCGCGGCCTCGTCGGTGATCGTGATCCCGGGGGGCGTGCGGTCCGGCGGGGCGACGCCGAGCACCTCGTGGAGCTCTCCCGAATTGACCATCTGCAGGATGATGTCGGTGCCGCCGACGAGCTCGCCGCCGACGTAGAGCTGCGGGATCGTCGGCCAGTTGCCGTAGGCCTTGATGCCCTCGCGCACCTCCGGGTCGGCGAGCACGTCGACGTCGACGTAGTCCTCGAGCAGCGCGTCGAGCGCGCCGACCGCGGCGGCGGAGAAGCCGCAGCGCGGCTGGTCGCGCGTGCCCTTGATGAACAGCACGACGCGATGGCCATGGACGAGGGCGTCGAGGCGCGATTTGAGGGCGGGTTCCAGGGGCATGTCGGACTCGATTCGTGGTTGCGGGGCGGCTCGGCTGCCGGCCCGGCGGGGGGTCATCGAACGCTTCGCGAGCGCCCCGGGGGCGTTCCGCGCGGCCCGTCTGCGAGTAGGCTATGGGGTAAGGGAGAGGGGTTACAACCGAAAAGGGGACTTCGATGCGCCGCACACCGCTCGCGATCGCGATTGCGCTCGCCGTTACGGGAAGCTTTGGCCCGGCCCGCGTGGGGGCCCAGGACGCGCCGGCCGACCGCCCGGTCGAAGGCAGCGTTCCGATCTACTACGTCGGCGGCAACACGCGACTGTCGCTCGGCGTCGACGACGATCTCAACGTCATCGGCGAGATCATGCACATCTTCGCGATCGACGACGACTCGGCCTGGCTGTTCGAGGGCTGGCTCGGCAACGGCGGCGAAGGCGGCGTCAAGCTCGACTACCACTTCCTGCGCGGCGGCGATGCGGGCACGGTCATGAAAGTGTTCGGCGCGGTCGACCAGAATCCGTTCGACGACCGCAAGGCGACGCTCGGCGTCGGCTTCGAACGCAACGACAACTTCGTCGACCTCTACGCGTCGGGTGCGCTGACCGACGAACGCCTCGCCTCGACGACGACCGCGCAGACGACGCGCGTCATCACCGGCACGGACGCGGGCCGCCCGTTCCGCCAGACCGAAACGACGCTGACGACGGTGCGCGGCTTCGAGCACCCCTACGACTGGGGCATCGGCGCGCGCGCCGGCCACTGGTTCGACGGCCGCCTCGCGCGGGTTCGCGCGGGCTTCGACTACGAGGACGGCGACTACGACTCGAGCCAGGCGACGATCTCGCTCGGCTTCGACAAGTACTTCGCGAACACGGGACATTCGATCACGCTCGAGCTCGAGCACTACGAGCGCGACGGCGATTTCGTGCTCGACGACAGCGACACGCGCGCGTGGCTCCTGTGGCGCTACGACTTCGGCAATGCGTACCGCACCGCGACGCCCGCGTATCGCGAAGTCCGCGTGCCGAAGGAGGTTTCGGTCGAAGTGCCGGCCGACCCCGTCGTCGTGCGCAACGAGGTCAAGCTCGACACCGAATCGTTCTTCGACTTCGACCGCTCGGAGCTCAAGCCCGACGCGATCGCGGCGCTCGACCGGATCGTCGACGAGATCCAGGGTGACGGGCGCGTCTCGAAGGTCTCGGTCGTCGGCCACACCTGCGACATCGGCACCGACGAGTACAACCAGGGCCTTTCTGAGCGCCGCGCCGCGTCGGTGCGCGCGTACTTCGAAAGCCGCGGTATCGCGCTCGAGGAGCTCGACGTGCGCGGCGCCGGCGAACGCGAGCCGAAGTTCCCGAACGACGGCGAGGCGAACCGGCGCAAGAACCGCCGCGTCGACGTCAGCTTCCTTACCGTCGAGGCAGGCACGGAAGCGACGCGCAGCACGCGGACCGAGACGCGCACCGAATAC
>DATLNY010000265.1:0-5275 GCA_035536495.1 Candidatus Saccharimonadia bacterium
CCCGTGTGGCTGCTCGAGCACCTTGTCGAAGCGCGGCAGGAACTCGTCGGTGAAGCCGAGCTTCTTGAAGTCGAACACGACCGTTTCGCGGTCGAGGATACGCATGACGACCGACTCGCCGTACTGCGTCGGCACGCTCGACACGCGCAGGTCGAGCTCCTTGCCCTGAACGCGCAGCATGATGCGGCCGTCCTGCGGCAGGCGGCGCTCGGCAATGTTGAGCTTCGCCATGATCTTGATGCGCGAGATCACCGCGGCAGTCGATGCGGCCGGCGGCGACTCGACTTCCTCGAGCACGCCGTCGATGCGATAGCGCACCTTCAGGCGGTTCTCGAAGGGCTCGATGTGGATGTCCGACGCGCGCGCCTCGACCGCGCGCTGGATCACGAGGTTGACGAGCCGGATGACCGGCGCCTCGGACGCGAGGTCGCGCAGGTGCTCGACGTCGTCTTCGCTGCGGCTCGACTCGTCACCGAGATTCTCGACGATCGTGCCCATCGCGCTGCGGCCCGAGCCGTAGTAGCGCTCGATGAGGTCGTCGATCTCCGAACGGATCCCGACGTGGATCTTCACCGGCTTGCCGACCGCGAGCTCGATCGCCTCGATCGGATAACGCTCCTGGGGATCGGCCACGAGCACGCCGACGTCCTCCTCGGATTCGGTGATCGGCACGACGTGGTGCTGCTTCAGGAACCGCACCGAGACGAGCACGTTCGGCGGCGGCCCGTCGGGGCATTCCTTCGACGCGAGCAGCGGCAGCTTCAGGACCTCGGCGACCGCCTCGGCGGCATCGCGCTCGGAGACGAGCCCGAGCCGCGTCATCAGCGTCACGAAGCTGCCGTCGGGCGCCTCGGCGAACAGCCGCCGCGCGCGCACGAGGTCGGTCTCCTTCAGCCGCCCGCGCGCGATCAGCTGCAGGCTGATGCGCTCGTCGAGCGCCGACAGGCTCTCGATCACGGGGATATCGGCGATGGCAACGTCGTTCATGCAGGACTCTCGGCGTGCGGTAGAGACCGCCGCATGCGCGATCGGTTCCCCTTGAGGGGCAGCGCGTGATTGTAGGGTCTGGCTCGTTAGCGGCGCCCTAACCGGGCGCGTCAGCGGGTCGGCGGCGGGCCCGGCAACGGCCGCAGCGCCTCGATGAATCGCCGGTTGAACAGGATCCACAGCACGACCGCGCTGACCGGCGGAAGGATCAAATACCCGAACTGGTACCACACGCCGACGACGTTCGGCGTCAGCCCATGGCTCGCGAGCGCGATGCCTGCCGCCGCCTGCGCGTTCTGCGCGGCCGTCGCCGCGGCCGCTGCGTATCCCTGTTCGACCAGCCCGCTCTGCACCAGCGCGCCGAGGTCGAACGAGATCCGCTTCAGCACGTCGCCGATGATCCCGAACGCCTGCACGAGCATCAGCACGGGGATGCCGATCGCGAGCTGCGCGCCGGTGCGTCCCCAGCTGATCGGCGTCGCGATCGAAAGCCCCATCAGCACCGGGATCGCGTAGCAGTACGGCAGCACGTTGAGCTGCATGTCGACCGCGAGCGCGCTGCCGGGCAGCCCCGGGACCGCCCCGAGCTGGGCGACGACCGCGACTTCCATCTCGTGGTACGTCTGGCCGACACTGGCGACGAGCTCGGGCAACCAGTTCGTCAGCACCGCGCGCGCGAGCCGGATGACCGGGTAGACGATCGCGCTGCGCAGCATGAACCAGATGAAGAACGACAGTGGCAGCCACAGCGCGGCCGCGAGCAGGAAGGGCTTGAGGTCGAGGCGCTCGTCGTCGGGCGCGATCGGGGCCGGCGTCGCGGGGCTTGTCTCAGTCACGCAGCGTCCTCTGGAATCGCGACATCCTGCCTTGCACGCGCCTCCTCCCTGTTGACGTCATCCCGGCGCAGGCCGGGACCCAGCGCCTCGGCGCATCGGTGCCGGCGCTGGATCCCGGCCTTCGCCGGGATGACGCCTTTGGGGGCGGCGGCCCGACGCCTTGGACGGCGGGTCGCCGTTCGCGGCTCACCCGACCCACACGCGCGCATTGCGGAACATCCGTATCCACGGCGAATCCTCGCCCCACCCGCGCGGGTGCCACGACATCTGCACGGTGCGATGCACGCGCTCCGGATGCGGCATCAGGATCGTCACGCGGCCGTCCGGCGTCGTGAACGACGTCAGCCCGCCCGGCGAGCCGTTCGGGTTGGCGGGATGGTGCACGGCCGGCTCGCCGCGATTCGTGACGTACCGCAGCGCGGCGAGCGCCTGCGCGCGATGCTCGTCGCGCGCGAACACCGCGCGTCCTTCGCCATGCGCGACGACGACCGGGATGCGCGAGCCTTCCATGCCGCGGAAGAACAGCGACGGCGACTCGAGCACTTCGACCAGCGCGAGCCGCGCCTCGTACTGCTCCGAGCGGTTGCGCTCGAAGCGCGGCCACGCCTCGGCGCCGGGGATCGCGTGCTTGAGCGCCGCCATCATCTGGCAGCCGTTGCAGACACCGAGCGCGAACTTGCGCGGATCCGCGAGGAACGCCGCGAAGCGCTCGGCGAGCGCGGGATGGTGCCGGATCGACGTCGCCCAGCCGCGCCCCGCGCCGAGCACGTCGCCATACGAGAAGCCGCCGCACGCGGCGAAGCCCTCGAAGCCGTCGAGCGCGACGCGCCCTTCGATCAGGTCGGTCATGTGCACGTCGTGCGCGTCGAAGCCGGCGCGCGTGAACGCCGCAGCCATCTCGACCTGCCCGTTGACGCCCTGTTCGCGCAGGACCGCGATCCGCGGCCGCGCGCCGGTCGAAACGTACGGCGCCGCGGGGTCGTCTGCCGGGTCGAAGCGCAGCGAGGCGACGAGCCCCGGATCGGCCGGATCGAGCGCGTGGGCGAGCTCCTCGTCGGCGCACCCGGGGTCGTCGCGCGCGCGCTGCATCGCGTGCGTCGTCTCGAGCCAGTGCGCGAGCAGCTGCCGTCGGTCCAGCTCGGCGAGCAGGCGGCCGTTGCGAAGGATCCTGATCGAGCTGCCGCAATCCGGCCGGCCGATCGCGTGGACATGCGGCCCGAGGCCGTGCTCGGCGAACAGCGCGCGAACCGCGGGCACGTCGGCGTCGCGCACCTGCAGCACCGCGCCGAGCTCCTCGTTGAACAGCGCGGCGACCGCGTCGTCGCCGAGCGCGTCGATCGAAAGCGCAAGGCCTGCGCGCGCCGCGAACGCCATCTCCGCGAGCGTCGCGAATGCGCCGCCGTCGGAGCGGTCGTGGTACGCGAGCACGAGCCCGTTCGCATTCGCGCGCTGAACCGCTTCGAAGAAGCCGCGCAGCAGGCCAGGCTCGTCGAGGTCGGGCGGGACCGTGCCGAGCGCACCGAGCGTCTGCAGGAGGATCGAGCCACCGAGCCGGTCGCGGCCGCGTCCCAGGTCGACGAGCAGCAGCTCGGTCGCGCCCGCGTCGAGCCGCAGCTCCGGCGTCAGTGCGCGGCGCACGTCGGCGACGCGCGCAAATGCCGTGACGACGAGCGAGACCGGCGAGACAACGCGCTGATCATGCGTGCCGTCGTGCCACCCGACCTGCATCGACAACGAATCCTTGCCGACCGGGATCGACACACCGAGCGCGGGGCACAGCTCGAGCCCGACGCTGCGCACGGCGTCGAACAGCGCGGCATCCTCGCCCGCGTGCGACACCGCAGCCATCCAGTTCGCCGACAGCTTGACCTCGGCGAGCGAGCCGACCGGTGCCGCGGCGAGGTTCGTCAGCGCCTCGCCGACCGCGATGCGCGCGGCGGCCGGCGCGGAGAGCAGCGCGAGCGGCGTGCGCTCGCCGATCGCCATCGACTCGCCTGCATGGCCGTCGAAATCGACGAGCGTCAATGCGCAATCGGCGACGGGCACCTGCCACGGCCCGACGAGCTGGTCGCGCGCGCAGAGCCCGCCGACGCTGCGATCGCCGATCGTGACGAGGAAGGTCTTGGCAGCGACGGTCGGATGCGACAGCACGCGGCGCGCGGCATCCTCGATCGCCGGCAGCGCGCCGGGCGGTTCGGAGCGCGGGCGGCGGCGCGTCGCGTCGCGCTGCATGCGCGGCGGCTTGCCGAACAGCACGTCGAGCGGCAACTCGACCGGCGCTTCGCCGTGCGCTTCGTCGGTCACGACGAGGCGGCGGTCGACCGTCGCGGTCCCGACGACGGCGTACGGGCAGCGCTCGCGCGCGCAGAGCGACTCGAACTCGGCGAGCCGGCCCGGCGCGATGCCTAGCACGTAGCGCTCCTGCGACTCGTTGCACCAGATCTGCATCGGCGTCATCGACGGATCGGCGCACGGGATGCGGCGCAGCTCGAGAGCGCCGCCGACGCCGGAATCGTTCAGGATCTCGGGGATCGCATTCGAAAGCCCGCCCGCGCCGACGTCGTGGATCGAGACGATCGGGTTGTCGTCGCCGAGCTGCCAGCAGCGGTCGATGACTTCCTGGCAGCGGCGCTCCATCTCGGGGTTGTCGCGCTGTACCGAGGCGTAGTCGAGCGCCTCGCTCGATTCGCCGCCACCGACCGACGATGCCGCGCCGCCGCCGAGGCCGATCAGCATCGCGGGGCCCCCGAGCACGACGATCGCGTCGCCGGGCGCGAGCGAGCGCTTCTCGACATCGCCGCGGCGGATGTTCGCGATCCCGCCGGCGAGCATGATCGGCTTGTCGTAGCCGCGCACGAGGCCGTCGGCCTCGGCGTGCTCGAAGCTGCGGAAGTACCCGAGCAGCGCCGGCCGCCCGAATTCGTTGTTGAACGCCGCCGCGCCGATCGGCCCGTCGCGCATGATCTCGAACGCGCTCGCGAGGCGCGGGTTCAGCGCGCGCTCCGCTTCCCATTCGCGCGGCAGGCCCGGGATGCGCAGGTGCGAGACCGTGAAGCCGGTCAGGCCGGCCTTCGGCTTGCCGCCGCGGCCGGTCGCGCCCTCGTCACGGATCTCGCCGCCCGAGCCGGTCGACGCACCGGGGTACGGCGCGATCGCCGTCGGGTGGTTGTGCGTCTCGACCTTGATCGCGTAATCGATCGGCTCGCGCTGCGACGCAAAACGCTGCGACGCGCCGCGCGGCGCGAACCGCTCGCCGGGCGTGCCTTCGACGACCGCTGCGTTGTCGTGGTACGCGGAGAGCGTGTGCTGCGGCGACACCGCGTGCGTGTGCTTGATCATCGCGAACAGCGACTGCGGCTGCGCGTCGCCGTCGACCGTCCAGCTCGCGTTGAAGACCTTGTGGCGGCAATGCTCGGAGTTCGCCTGCGCGAACATCATGAGCTCCGCATCGG
>DATLNY010000266.1:0-2710 GCA_035536495.1 Candidatus Saccharimonadia bacterium
GGGCACCGGCAACACGTTGATCCGGTTGAGCTCGTCGCGCTGCGAGATCACCCGCTCCGCGCCGGCGATCAGCGCGCGGCGCAGGCCGTACCCCGATAGCTCCTGCATTGCTGCCCCTGGCGGTTCCGCCGGGCGGCGGGCCGGCCTCAGTTTAGCCACCGCGGCAGGCCGCCGATGTTGCGCCGCGTCACGCCGCTTCGCGCGCGCGAGTGCGCTCGACGTAACGTTCTTGCCGTTTCGCGCATCCATCGGGGGAGTGTTCGACAGGGTGGCGTATCATGGCGCGCGTGAATCGCTTCGTCCGTTCCGCGGGAGTCTTGCCGATGCGATCGATGGCGGCGTGGCGGCGCGCGTTGCTCGGGTTCGCGCTGGTGGCTTTCGTGCCGACGGCGATGGCCGCGACCCTGTCGATCGCGCGCTTCGTGCCGCGCCTCGAGCTCGCGGCGATGTTCGATATCGATCGTGCGTCTCCCGCCGGCACGAACGGCTCCCGCGCCGCAGGCGAGCGCCCAGGCGAAGTTCCGCGGGCCACGGACGAGGAAGTCGACGCCGCCGGCAAGGACGCCGCCACCACGGCGCCCGCTGACGCGCGCGTCAAGCCCGGCGCGGCCGGGCAGCAGCGCGCCCCGCGCTGGAAGTCGCTGATCCCCGGCGCGTTGAAATAATCGCGGCGCTTGCGTTCGGACGGTCGAGTTCGAACACTTGCGCGATGTTCGGATTCCTCCGCCGCCTGCGCCGGCCGCCGCCGCAGATTCCCGATGCGACCTGGCACGCGGCGCGCGCGCGGCTGCGGCTGCTCGACGCGTGGGATCCCGCGGCGATCGAGCGGCTGCGAGAGCGCGCGGCGGCTTTCATCGCGCACAAGGCGATCACGCCGGCGCGCGAGCTCGAGCTCGACGACACGCGCCGCGTCATCGTCGCCGCGCTCTGCTGCCTGCCGGCGATCAACCTCGGCCCGGACGCGCTGAACGGGTGGCGCGAGGTCATCGTCTATCCGGGCCAGTTCCGCGTGCGCCGCCACTCGCACGACGACGAGTCGTCCGTCGTGACCGAGTGGGACGACGAGCTCGCGGGCGAATCGTGGTCGCACGGGCCCGTGATCCTGTCGTGGGCCGACGTCGAGCAGGACCTCGCGGAACCGTTCGAGGGCTTGAGCGTCGTCGTGCACGAGATCGCGCACAAGCTCGACATGGCCGACGGCGATAGTGACGGGATCCCGCCGCTGTCGGGCGACGCGCGACGCGCGTTCAAGCAGGCGATGCACGAGGCGTACGACGCGCTGTGCGCGGCAGTCGACGCCGGCGGTGAGCCGGTCATGGACCCGTACGCCGCGGAAAGCCACGACGAGTTCTTCGCCGTCGCGAGCGAGTACTACTTCAGCGCGCCTGACGTGCTCGCCGAGCACTACCCCGGCGTGCATCGCGCGCTCGCGTCGTTCTACGGACCGGTCCCGCTGCCCGACGCGTGAGCGCGCAGGTCAGTCGAGCAGCTTCCGCGCGCGCGCGACGACGCGCTCGACCGTGAAGCCGAAGTGCTTGAACAGCGCATCGGCCGGCGCCGACGCGCCGAACGTGTCGATGCCGACGACGTCGCCGTCGAGACCGACGTACTTGCGCCAGAAGTCGGAAACGGCCGCCTCGATCGCGACGCGCTTGCGCGCGAACTTCGGCAAGACGCTTTCGCGGTATTCGTGCGGCTGCGCATCGAACAGCTCGGTGCACGGCATCGAGACGACGCGCGCGCCGATGCCGTCGGCGTCGAGCACGCGCGCGGCCTGGATCGCGAGCTCGACCTCGCTGCCGGTCGCGATGAGGATGAGGTCGAGCCGCGCAGTGAGCGGCTCGAGCAGCACGTAGCCGCCGCGCGCGACGTCGTGGACCTGCTGCGCGGTGCGCAGCTGCGGCGCGAGGTTCTGCCGCGTGAACACGAGGCAGGTCGGCCCGTCCCGACGGCCGATCGCGGCTTTCCACGCGATCGCGCTCTCGACCGCATCGCACGGCCGCCAGACGCGATTGTTCGGGATGTAGCGCAGCGACGCGAGGTGCTCGACCGGCTGGTGCGTCGGGCCGTCCTCGCCGAGGCCGATCGAATCGTGCGTGTAGACGTGGATCGCGCCGGCCGGGATCAGCGCGCTCATGCGCACCGCGTTGCGCGCGTAGTCGCTGAACACGAGGAACGTGGCGTCGTAGGGGATGAAGCCGCCGTGCAGCGCGATGCCGTTCGAGATCGCGCTCATGCCGAACTCGCGCACGCCGTAGTAGACGTAGTTGCCGCCCGGCTCGCCGCGCTTCACGTCCTGCGCACCCTTCCAGAGCGTGAGGTTCGAATGCGCGAGGTCGGCCGAGCCGCCGATGAGCTCGGGCAGCAACGGGCCGAACGCATCGAGCGCGAGCTGCGAGGCCTTGCGTGAGGCGATCGTCGGTCCCTGCTGCTGCAGCGCGGCGATGTACGCGTCGGCATCGGCGTCGAAGCTGTCGGGTAGCGCGCCGCGCATGCGGCGCTCGAACTCGGCGGCGAGCTCCGGGTATTCGGCGGCGTAGCGCGACCAGAGCGCGTCCCACTCGGCCTGCCACTCGGCGCCTCGTGCGTGGCCGGTCCAGCCCGCGCGGATCGCCTCGGGCACGTCGAACGGCGCGTGCGGCCAGCGCAGTGCTTCGCGAGCGGCGGCGATCTCGGCGGCGCCGAGCGGCGCGCCGTGCGTTGCCTCGGT
>DATLNY010000267.1:0-7314 GCA_035536495.1 Candidatus Saccharimonadia bacterium
CGTGGGTCGCGCTCGCGCTGCTCGTGCTGATCGCGGCGTTGCAGCTGAAACTGTGGACCGGCACCGGCGGCATGCCCGACGTTTCGCGTCTTCGCAGGCAGGTCGAGTCGCAGCGCGCCGAGATCGACACGCTGCGCGAGCGGAACGAGGCGCTCGCAGCCGACGTCCGCGACCTGAAGGAAGGGCGCGAGGCGGTCGAGGAGCGCGCGCGCGCGGAGCTCGGCATGGTCAAGCCGGGCGAGACGTTCTACCAGGTCATCGAATCTCCGCCTGCTGAAACGCCGGCGGAATCCGAATAGGACGCGAGCTTGCCGAAGCGAGTCACGCAAAAGGGAATCTGGTGCATCGTGCCGGCCGCCGGTACGGGTCGCCGCGCGGGCGGCGGCATGCCGAAGCAGTACCGCCCGCTGCTCGGAAAACCCATGTTGCTGCGCACGATGGAGCGGCTCGCGCAGCACCCGAAGATCGCCGGGCTCATCGTCGTGCTCGATCCGTACGACCGGCGCTGGGGCGGGTGGGTCATGTGCCTCGGCAAGCCGGTGCGAACCTGCAACGGCGGGCGCGAGCGCGTCGATTCGGTCCGCGCGGGCCTCGCGCTCGCCGCGCAGTTCGAGCCCGGGGACGCGTGGGTGCTCGTGCACGATGCTGCTCGGCCCTGCGTGCCCCACGCCGATATCGACCGATTGCTGCGCGAGGGGATGCGGCACGGCGTCGGCGCGCTGCTCGCCGCGCGCGTGCACGACACGATCAAGCGCGCGGAGCTCAGCGGCAACGTCGCAGAGACCGTGCCGCGCGACAACCTCTGGCGTGCGTTGACGCCGCAGCTGTTCCGCCTCGGCGAGCTGACGCAGGCGCTCGCGTCGGTCGACGCCGATCCGGCACTAGCCGGCGGGATCACCGACGAGTCGAGCGCGTTCGAGGCCGCCGGCAGGAAGCCGCTGCTCGTCGAGGGTTCGGAGGACAACCTCAAGGTCACCTCGCTGGCCGACTTCGCGCGCGCCGAAGCCGTGCTGCGCGCCCAGGGCGAGCGCCCCGCATGATGCGGCGCGGGTGGCGCGTCGCCGGGTGTTCGGGAAATCGCGCGCGGGTGACGTCGGGAGGGGCTTCGTCGTGTTACTAGAGCTCCTGCGTCAGTCGCGGAAGTCGGAATGTTGAGCGTGTTTCGAATTGGCAACGGCTTCGACGTGCATGCGTTCGGCGAAGGCGACCACGTCGTCCTCGGCGGCGTGCGGATCGCGCACACGCATGGGATCGTCGCGCACTCCGACGGCGACGTCGTGCTCCACGCACTGTGCGATGCGATCCTCGGCGCGCTCGCGGAAGGCGACATCGGCCGCCACTTCCCGCCGGATGATCCGCAATGGCGCGGCGCCGACAGCCGGCGGTTCCTGCGGCACGTCGCGGCGCTCGCCGCGGCGCGCGGCTATCGGCTCGGCAATGCCGACGTGACCGTCGTCTGCGAGCTGCCGAAGCTCGCGCCGCATGCCGCGGCGATGCGCGACGTGATCGCGACCGAGCTCGGCGCGCCGGTCGACCGGGTCAGCGTCAAGGCGACGACCTCCGAGCGTCTCGGTTTCACCGGCCGCGGCGAAGGCATCGCGGCGTTCGCTGTCGTGCTGCTCGAGACGGCGTGACCGAGCCCGGCGCTGGCCGCGACGAGCCGCAGGCGCACGGCCCGCCGCCGCTCGTCGCGACGCTGAAGGCGCGCCCCGAGGACTTCGTCGTCGAGGAAGTGCTCGGGTTCGCGCCGAGCGGCGAGGGCGAGCACGCGTTTCTCACCGTCGAAAAGCGCGGCGCGAACACCGAATGGGTCGCGCGCCGCCTCGCGAGCCATGCCGGGGTCGTGCCGATGGCCGTCGGCTTCGCGGGCATGAAGGACCGGCATGCGGTGACGCGGCAGCATTTCACCGTGCAGTTGCCGCGAGGCGCGGCGCCCGACTGGTCTGCGCTCGGCGAAGCCGAATTCCGCGTGCTCGCGGCGACCCGGCACAGCCGCAAGCTCAAGCGCGGCGGCCTCACCGGCAACCGCTTCGAGATCGTGCTGCGGGACGTGCGCGGCGACGTCGCCGCCGCGCACGAGCGGCTCGACGCGATCGAGCGCCGCGGCGTCCCGAACTACTACGGCGAGCAGCGCTTCGGGCGGGCCGGAGGCAACCTCGTTGCCGCGCTCGCGATGTTCGCCGGCGCCCGCACGTCGCGCGCGGAGCGGTCGATCCTGCTCTCGGCGGCGCGTTCGGCGCTGTTCAATCGGGTCGTCGCCGCGCGCGTCGCCGATGGCAGCTGGAACCGCCCGCTCGAAGGCGACGTGTTCCAGCTCGACGGGAGCGGCTCGATCTTCGGACCGGTGCCGCTCGACGACACCCTGCGTGAACGCTGCCGGGACCTCGACATCCACCCGACCGGGCCGCTGTGGGGCCGCGGCGGGTTGCGATCGGGCGGCGCGGTCGCCGCGCTCGAATCGGGCATCGCGTGTGCCGAGCCGGCGCTCGTCCGCGGCCTCGAGGCCGCGGGGCTCGAGCAGGAGCGGCGCAGCCTGCGGCTCGCGGTGCGGCGCATCGAGCGGACGTTTTCGGGCGACTCGCTCACGCTCGCGTTCGAGCTGCCGGCCGGCGGCTACGCGACGACGATGTTGCGGGAATTGGTGACCGCGGGCGACGACGCGGCTGCCGCAAGAATCTGATAGTGCGAATTCGCACTACGGCCCATTCTCGGGTCGCGGGCGAGGTATATAGTCGTTCCGTGGGCGGCCTGCCCCCGGCGCGCCGCCCGCACCCCGAGGCATTCGAGGAGTTGGGTATGCGCAAGTCCATTGCCACGCTGGTTGCACTGTCGATGCTCGGCCTGTCCGGCTGCATGAGCTCCGACGCGGCCGTCACGAGGTCGACCTTCGACGACGACATCGACTACTACAAGATGGCGGTCCTGAACGAGGACGCGCGCATGCGCGGCCACGACATCGTCTGGATCAATCCGCCGACGAAGAAGAAGTCCGACTCGTCGGGCCGGTAGCGACATAGCGGCCGACGGCGCGAGCCGCCGTCGCCACGCGTTCCGGGCGGGCGAGGCGCAGCCTCGCCTGTCGCCCCCCGCCGCGCGCTCGAAAACGCGCGACCACTCAGGGCTTGCGCGGCTTCAGCAGCACGATCACCGCACCGGCGCCGCCGTCGGCCGGCCGCGCCGAGCGGAATGCGAGCACGTCGCCGCGCTGCCGCAGCAAGCGATCGGTCAACCGTTTCAGCACGGGCCCCTCGGGCCCCGAGCGCAGGCCCTTGCCGTGCACGATCCGCACGCATAGCCGGTCGGCGCGCCGGTTCTCGTCGAGGAACGTCGCGATCGACGCGGCAGCGAGCGTCGCCGGCATGTCGTGCAGGTCGATCGTATCGAGCACGCTGTAGTCGCCGCCGCCGAGCTTGCGCAGGATCCTGCGCGATGCGCCGGCCTGCACGTAGGCGAGCTCTTCGGCGCCGTCGACGAGCGACGGATCGGCGGCCATCGCCTCGCGCATGACGTCGCGCTCGTCCGCGCGCGACTGGCGCGGCACGGGCGGGGGCGGCGCAGGCCTGAGCTCGGCGTGGTCGTCCTCGAGCGGCACAACTTCGCCGATCGCCGCGCGGAACAAGGCCGCTTCCTCGGACGTGACTTCACGTTTCTTCGGCATCCCCCATCCTCCGTCATTCCCGCGCAAGCGGGAATCCATTTTTCCGCCATTGCCACGCAAGGCGCTGGGTTCCGGCTTGCGCCGGAATGACGACAACCCGCGTCGGGTAGAATGGTCGGCTTACCCCAAGGTTTCCCATGCACGGGCTTCCCATGCACGTCCTGGTCAGTAACGACGACGGGGTCGAGGCGCCCGGCATCCGCGCGCTCGCCGAATGCCTTGCCGCGGTCGGCAGGGTCACCGTCGTCGCGCCCGACCGCGATCGTTCCGGCGCGTCGAACTCGCTGACCCTCGATCGGCCGCTGCGCTACACGCGCCTCGACAACGGCTACTACCGCGTCGCCGGCACGCCGACCGACTGCGTGCACCTCGCGCTCGCGGGCCTGCTCGACGACGAGCCCGACATCGTCGTGTCGGGCATCAACAATTCGTCGAACCTCGGCGACGACGTGATCTATTCGGGCACCGTCGCCGCCGCGATGGAAGGCCGCTTTCTCGGTTTGCCCGCGATCGCGGTCTCGCTCGCGAGCCGCGACCACAAGGCCGAGCACTACGCGTCGGCCGCGCGCGCCGCGTTGCTGATCACGCAGCGGCTCGTCACGGACCCGCTGCCGGCCGACACGATCCTCAACGTCAACGTGCCCGATCGTCCCTGGGTCGAGATTCGCGGCTTCGAGGTCACCCGGCTCGGGCACCGGCACCGTTCCGAGCCGTGCATCAAGTCGCTCGACCCGCGCGGCCGCCCGATCTTCTGGATCGGTCCGCCCGGGCCCGAACAGGACGCAGGTCCCGGTACCGACTTCCACGCCGTGCGGATGGGCAACATCTCGATCACGCCGATCCACGTCGACCTGACGCGCTACCAGGCGCTCGAGAAGGTGTCGGGCTGGGTCGAAGGGCTTGCTGCGAAAATGGAGTTCGCTTGATCGGCGGCTCGCGCAACGGCCGCGATCCGAACGGACTCGGCATGACCTCGATGCGCGCGCGCGACCGGCTCATGGAACGCCTGCGCGCGGAAGGCATCCACGACGCGCGCGTCATCGACGCGTTGCGCCGGGTGCCGCGCCACCTGTTCGTCGACGAGGGGCTCGAATCGCGCGCGTACGAGGACACGGCGTTGCCGATCGGCCTCGGACAGACGATCTCGCAGCCGTTCGTCGTCGCGCTGATGACGCAGGCGATCCTCGCCGAGCGCGCGCCCGCGCGCGTGCTCGAGGTCGGGACCGGCTCCGGCTACCAGGCCGCCGTGCTCGCCCAACTCGTCGAACAGGTCTTCACGGTCGAACGGATCGAGAAACTGCTGCGCCAGGCGCGCCGCCGCTTCCTCCATGCCGGCTACGCGAACATCAAGGCCAAGCACGGCGACGGCCGGCTCGGATGGCGCGAGGAAGCGCCGTTCGACGCGATCGTCGTGACCGCCGCGGGCGACTTCATCGACCAGGCACTGCTCGACCAGCTCGCGCCCGGCGGCGTGCTGATTGCTCCGGTCGGCGTGCCCGGCGACCAGAAGCTCGTGCGCGTGCGCCGCGGCGACGACGGCTACGCGCGCGAGACGCTCGAGGCGGTTGCGTTCGTGCCGCTGCTCGGAGGCGTCGTTTGAAGCTGTTCACGCCATTGTACGAGCGCGCGCTGCGCTGGTCGCAGCACCCGCGCGCGCCGACCTACCTCGGCGTGCTGTCGTTCGCGGAGGCCGTGATCTTCCCGGTGCCGCCCGAGGTCATGCTCGCGCCGATGACGCTCGCGCAGCCGAAGCGCGGCATGTGGTTCGCGTCGATCTCGCTGTTCTGGTCGATGCTCGGTGCGCTGCTCGGCTATGCGATCGGCTATTTCGCGATCGATCTCGCGATGCCGCTGCTCGAGCGGATGGGCTACGGCGACGAATTCGCGGCGGTCAAGCAGTCGGCGGCCGAGAACGGCTTCTGGTTCCTGTTGATCGGCGGCTTCACGCCGATCCCGTTCAAGCTGCTGACGCTCGCCTCGGGCGCCGTCAGCATGCCGCTGCTGCCGTTCCTCGCGGGCGCGATCATCGGCCGCGGCAAGCGCGTCTATCTCGTCGCGGGGCTCATCATGCTCGGCGGCGAGCGCGCCGAGCGGCTGTTGCACCGCTACATCGAGCCGGTCGGCTGGTTCGCGCTCGCGCTGCTCGTCGCGCTCATCGTCGCGCTGCGGTACTGGAATTGACGATGGCCGCCATTCGCACCCGCACGACGACCCGCTGCGCGCTCGCGTTGCTCGCGGCGTTCGCGCTGGCCAGTTGCGCGAGCAACCGCGACGCCGAAGTCGTCGATCGTTCGTGGGAACCGCGAAGCGCGCCGCGCACGATGATCCCGGAGCCGTCGCCGCGCCGGGGTGCGAGCCGCGACCACGTCGTCGTGCGCGGCGACACGCTGCATGCGATCGCGTTCGCGCGCGGCGTTTCGGTGCGCGAGCTCGCGGCGTGGAACGCACTGTCGCCGCCGTACACGATTTATCCGGGGCAGCGTCTACGGGTCGGCGCGGCGTCGACGCGTGCCGTCGCGCCGGCGCCGGCGCGGCGGTATCCGGTGCGCCCCGTGCAACCGATCGATCGCACCGCTGGTCGAAGCAGCATCGAACGCAGCGCGTCCGATCGCCGCACTTACGAGCGTTATCCGCCGCCGCCGCCGCCGCGACGCGGCGTCGAGCCGATGCCGGCCCCGCGACGCGCGCCGCTGCCACCACCGCAGGGGACGGCGATCACGACGCCGCTCGATCCCGGCGTGGCGACTGTGGAGCCGCTCGTCGACAATGCCGAGGTCCCGGTGCCGCCCGCGACGGCGGCGCGAGCACCGGCGATACGGAACGCCCCGACGCGCAGCGCCGGCGGGATCGCGTGGCGATGGCCTGCCGACGGCAAGGTCTCGTCGCGGTTCCGCGCGGGCGATCCGGCGAGCCAGGGCGTCGACATCCGTGGCCGGGACGGCGACGTCGTCGTCGCAGCGGCCGATGGCGAAGTCGTCTACAGCGGCAACGGGCTGCTCGGATACGGCGAGCTCATCATCGTGAAGCACGCCGGCGAGTACCTTTCGGCGTATGCCTACAACCGCAAGCGGCTCGTTGCGGAAGGCGAGCGAGTTCGCGCAGGCCAGCCGATTGCCGAGATGGGGCGCCGCGGCGGGTCGATCGACCTCGTGCACTTCGAGATTCGCCGCGGCGGCCAGCCGGTCGACCCGCTGCAGTTCCTGCCGTCGCGCTGATGCCAGCGGCAGGGCGTCGCGTCGATTTGTCCTAACCTCGTTGCCCGACCCGCACGCCGACCTCGCCCGATGCCGCGCGAACCCGACGACAACGTGCCGCCCGACCGGTCCGAGCTGTTCACCGCGATAGGGACGGCCGACCAGGCGTCGCGCGATTCGATCGCGGCGTACCTCAACGAGATCGGGCTGATTCCGCTGCTCGCGGCCGAGCAGGAAATCGCGCTCGCGCGAGCGCTGCGCGGCGGCGATCTCGAGGCGCGGCAACACCTCGTCGAGGCGAACCTCAGGCTCGTCGTCCACGCGGCGCGGCATTACGGCGGGCGCGGGCTGTCGCTGCAGGACCTCATCGCGGAAGGCAACATCGGCCTGATCCGCGCCGCGGAGAAGTTCGACCCGGAACGGGGTTTCCGCTTCTCGACCTACGCGATGTGGTGGATCCGC
>DATLNY010000268.1:0-5996 GCA_035536495.1 Candidatus Saccharimonadia bacterium
AGGTCGAGCGCAACGGTCGCGGTGTTGGTCGCGCTGAAGACGATCGCGGCGAGCACGACGAGGATTGCGACGAGGATCGTGAGCCAGCGTTTCATCGGATATCGATCGGGTTCAACTCCACCCCGCCCGTCATTCCCGCGCAAGCGGGACTCCATTTTGGGGGGGCAGGACGAAAATGGATTCCCGCTTGCGCGGGAATGACGCCCTCGTGGCGGGCGGCATTCACTCCCTGGATTGCCCGCCGTCGTTCGATCGAGCGGGCGTCACTCAAGCGTCTTCGTCCGGTTCGTCCCTCGCCTCGAGGATCGGACCGGTGTGGCCGTTGACGCGCTCGCGCAGCTCCTTGCCGGGCTTGAAATGCGGCACGTACTTGCCCGGCAGCGCGACCGACTCGCCGGTCTTCGGATTGCGTCCGATGCGCGGCGGCCGGTAATGCAGCGAAAAACTGCCGAAGCCGCGGATCTCGATGCGTTCACCGCTCGAAAGGGCCTGGCTGATCTGCTCGAGCAACTCCTTGACGGACAGCTCGACGTCGTGAAACGCAAGGTGCGTTTGACGTCGCGAGAGCGCCTCGATCAGTTCCGACTTGGTCATGGCTTCCCAGCACCTGATTGACGTCCACTACCGCGGCCGGGCTCGAGGCCCGGCCGCGGACCCGCACGCCCGGCTCGCGCCGGGCGTCGTTCCTCACTCGGACTTGGAGTACTGCTCCTTGAGCAGCGCGCCGAGCGTGGTGGTGGCGCCAGTGGCGCTCTGATAGTCCGAAAGCGTATCGGCCATGTCGGCTTCGTCCTTCGCACGGATCGAGAGCTGCAGCGTGCGGCCCTTGCGGTCCATGCCGACGAACTTCGCCTCGACGTCGTCGCCGACCTTGAGGTGCTGCGTCGCGTCCTCGACGCGCTCCTTCGCGATGTCGGAAGCACGAAGGTAACCCTCGATGCCGTCGGCGATCTCGATCGTCGCACCGCGCGCATCGACCGCAGTCACCTTGCCGTTGACGATCGCGCCGCGCGGCGTGTTCGCCATGAACGTGCCGAACGGATCCTGCTCGAGCTGCTTGATGCCGAGCGAGATGCGCTCGCGCTCCGGATCGACCGCGAGCACGACCGCCTCGACCGTATCGCCCTTCTTGAACGCGCGGACGAGGTCTTCGCCGGTGCCCTGCCAGGAGATGTCGGAGAGGTGCACGAGCCCGTCGATGCCGCCGTCGAGGCCGACGAAGATGCCGAAGTCCGTGATCGACTTGATCTGGCCCGACACCTTGTCGTTCTTCTTGTGGATCGCAGCGAACGCTTCCCACGGATTCGACGACGTCTGCTTGAGACCGAGCGAGATGCGGCGGCGCTCCTCGTCGACGTCGAGGACCATGACCTCGACCTCGTCACCGACCTGCACGAGCTTGCCCGGGTTGACGTTCTTGTTGGTCCAGTCCATTTCCGAGACGTGCACGAGGCCTTCGACGCCCGGCTCGATCTCGACGAAGCAACCGTAATCGGTCACGTTCGAGACCTTGCCGAACAGGCGCGTGTTGGTCGGGTAGCGGCGCGCGATGTTGACCCACGGATCCTCGCCGAGCTGCTTCAGACCCAGCGAGACGCGATTGCGCTCGCGGTCGAAACGCAGCACGCGGACCTCGAGCTCGTCGCCGACGTTGACGACCTCGCTCGGATGCCGCACGCGCTTCCACGCCATGTCGGTGATGTGCAGCAGGCCGTCGATGCCGCCGAGGTCGACGAACGCGCCGTAGTCGGTCAGGTTCTTGACGACGCCCTTGACGACCGCGTTCTCGGTCAGGCGCTCGAGCAGCTGCTCGCGCTCTGCGCTGAACTCGCTCTCGACGACTGCGCGGCGCGAGACGACGACGTTGTTGCGCTTGCGATCGAGCTTGATGATCTTGAACTCGAGCTCCTTGCCCTCGAGGTAGACCGGGTCGCGGACCGGGCGCACGTCGACGAGCGAGCCCGGCAGGAATGCGCGGACGTCCTTGATGTCGACCGTGAAGCCGCCCTTGACCTTGCCGGAGATCTTGCCGGTGACGGTCGCGTTGTTCTGGTGCGCTTCTTCCAGCTCGTCCCAGACGAGCGAGCGCTTCGCCTTCTCGCGCGACAGCTTGGTTTCGCCGAAGCCGTCCTCGAGCGCGTCGAGTGCGACCTTGACCTCGTCGCCGACGCTGATCTCGAGCACACCCTCTTCGTTGCGGAACTGCTCGATCGGGACGATGCCTTCGCTCTTCAGGCCGGCGTTGATGACGACGACGTCGGAGCGGATCTCGATCACGGTGCCCATCACGATGGACCCGGGTTTCAGCTTGGCGAGCGTCTGCTGGCTGCGCTCGAACAGTTCGGCAAAACTTTCAGTCATGGTTTCCAAGGAATAGCCTCAGGCCGGCGCCGTGCGACACGGAACCGAGTTTCGGTCGCGGGTACGACGTACGGCCCACCAGTTGCGCCGCGGATTCATTGCCGCGACGGGTTCAAATTCCCTCGGCGCGGGTGCGCTTCGGGTCCGGGTTTCGGTGAACGCTCACACACTTACGCCGTCATTCCGAGCAAGTCGGAATCCAGTGCCGCAAAGGCGCTGGGTCCCGGCCTTCGCCGGGATGACGGCCACATGGTGCGGGCGTCACCACGACCGGGCGCTTCCGCCTGGCCGTTCCTTCGCGTTTCGATCTTGGCGGACGCCGGTGGGCGGGCCCCAGGGATCAACAACTTGATCAACGACTTGGCACGAGGTGCCGAGGCACCAGTGCCAGGACTCGGGCAACGACTTCGGCAACCGGTACGCCGGTGGTATCGATCAGGACTGCATCGTTCGCAGGCCTCAACGGTGCCACGGTGCGTGCCGCGTCGCGCGCGTCGCGCGCCTCGATCTCGCGCAAAAGGGCGGCAAGTGTAACGTCCAACCCCTTTGCTTTCAACTGCTTATAACGACGCTCCGCGCGCTCCTCGGCCGCCGCCGTCAGGAACACCTTGTACGGCGCGTCGGGGAAGATCACGGTGCCCATATCGCGGCCGTCGGCGACGAGCCCCGGCCGACGCCGGAATTCGCGCTGTTTGTCGATCAACGCGCTGCGAACGTCGGGGATCGCCGCGATTGCGGACGCCGCGGCCGCGCAGATCTCCGTGCGCAGCTCCGCGCTCGCCTCGGCCCCGTCGACGTAGACGAGCGGGTCGTCGTTGGGGCGGTCCTCGAAGCGGACGTCGGTGCGCTCGGCGCAGCGCGCGAGCGCCTCGGGATCGGAAAAGTCGAGCCCTTCCCAGCTCGCGGCGAGCCCGACCGCCCGATAGAACGCGCCCGAATCAAGGAAATGCCAGCGCAGGCGGTCGGCGACCGCACGGCTGATCGTGCCCTTGCCGGAGCCCGAAGGTCCGTCGATCGTGAGCACCGGCACCGAGGGGTCGTCCATGAGCGGTGCATTGTAGGGCGCGGCGCGTTGCAAGGCAGCAATGCGCGCCCCGCGCCGCGGTCACGCGTCGACGACGTCCATGCCCGCGCGGTTCGCGAGCGCCGCGAAACCCGGGAACGACGTCGCGACGTTCGCGCAGTCGCGGATCGTGACGGGGGAGCGCGCGCGCAACGCCGCGACCGCGAACGCCATCGCGCAGCGATGGTCGCCGGCCGAATCGACCGCGCCGCCCGCGAGCGACTCGACGCCTTCGATGACGGCGCCGTCGGCGGTTTCCTCGATGTGCGCGCCGAGCGCGCGCAGCCCGCGCGCCATGACGGCGATGCGGTCGCTTTCCTTGACGCGCAGCTCCGCGGCGCCGCGCACGACGGTCGTGCCACGCGCGAGCGCGGCGGCGACGTACAGGATCGGGAACTCGTCGATCATGTCGGGCACGAGCGCCGGCGGCACGTCGATGCCGCGCAGCGCTGCGCCGCGCACGCGCAGGTTCCCGTACGGCTCGTCCCCGCGGCGCGACTCGCGCTCGACGGCGAGGTCGGCGCCCATTGCGCGCAGCGCGTGCACGATCCCGATGCGCAGCGGGTTGAGCCCGACGTCTTCGACGACGAGCTCCGAGCCCGGGACGAGCGTCGCTGCGACGACGAAGAACGCAGCAGACGAGATGTCGCCCGGCACCGCGACCGGCGTCGCACGCAACGCGGCTCCGCCGTCGACCGCGACCCACTCGCCGTCGCGCGCGCAACGCGCGCCGAATGCCGCGAGCATCCGCTCGGTGTGGTCGCGCGTCGGATGCGGCTCGGCGACGCGCGTGGTGCCGTGCGCGCGCAGCCCCGCGAGCAGCACCGCGGATTTGACCTGCGCGCTCGCGACCGGCGTGCGGTAGTCGATCGCGCGGAGGCTGGCCACGGGGGAAATGCGCAACGGCGCGACACCGCCCTCGCGCGCATCGATCCGCGCGCCCATCGCAAGCAGCGGCTCGATGACGCGCCGCATCGGGCGGCGCGACAGCGACGCATCGCCGACGAGCTCCGAAGCGAACGGCTGCGCGCACAGCAGTCCCGCCATGAGCCGCATCGCCGTGCCCGAGTTGCCCAGATCGAGCGGCGCGGGCGGCGGCGAGAGCTCGCCGCCGCTGCCGTGCACGACGCGCACGCCCTCGGCCGGCGCGTCGATCCGCACGCCCATCCTGGAGAACGCGGCGGCGGTCGCGCGCGTGTCCTCCCCTTCGAGGAAGCCCGAGACCTCGGTCGTGCCGCTCGCGATCGCGCCGAGCATGATCGCGCGGTGCGAAATCGACTTGTCGCCGGGCACGCGCAGCGTGCCAGCGATCGTCGCGCGGCCGGCGCGGCTGATCCAGTCGAGCGTCGCGCCGGTTTCGTCCCGGGTCATGCGCCGAACGCGAGCAGCAGCCGGTCGTTCTCGGCGGGTCGCCCGATGCTGACGCGCAGGCACGTCGGCAGGCCGTAGCCGCCCATCGGGCGCACGACGACGCCGTGCGCGAGCAGTTTCGACTCGATCGGCTCCGCCGGCTGGCCGAAATCGACGAGCAGGAAATTCGTCTGGCTCGGATGCACGACGAATCCTGCGCCGGTCAGCACGCCGCCGACACGCGTGCGCTCGGCGCGCGTCTTCGCGCGAATCAGCGCGACGTGATGCGGATCGGCGAGCGCGGCACCCGCGGCGACGAGCGCGAGCGCATTCGCGTTGAACGATTCGCGCAGCCGGTTCAGCGTCGCGACGACGTTTGGATGCCCGACGGCATACCCGAGCCTCAGGCCCGCGAGGCCGTAGCCCTTCGAGAACGTTCGCGTGACGAGGACATTCGGATGGCTCGCGACGAGCTTCACGCCGTCGGGAATCTCGAGCACGTCGGTGTACTCGTGATACGCCTCGTCGAGCACGACGAGCGCGGTCGGCGGCACGCGCGCGAGGAATGCCGCGAGCGCGTCCCGATCGAACCACGTCCCGGTCGGGTTGTTCGGGTTCGCGAGATAGACGAGCTTCGTGCGCGGCGACAGTTGCGCGGCGAGCGCGTCGAGGTCGTGGCCGCGCGGCATCGCGTCGCCACGCGCGCGCGCCGGCGCGACGCGCGGCGTCGCGCCGACCGCCGCAGTCGCGATCGGAAACACCGCGAAACCGAATTCGCTGAAGACGACTTCGTGGCCCGGACCTGCGTAGCACTGCGCGGCGAGCATCAAGAGCTCGTGCGAGCCATTGCCGAGCAGGACCTGCTCGACCGCGACGCCGAGCGCGAGCGACAGCGCGCGCCGCACGCCGAGCCCGAGCGGATCCGGATATCGGAACACGTCCTCGGCCGTCACGCAGCGCAGCGCCTCGAGCACGCGCGGGCTCGGTCCGAAGCTGTTCTCGTTCGAGCCGAGCTCGACGAGCGCGCCTGGCGCGCGCGCGTTGCGCAGCGACGGCAGGTCGTGGCCCGGGTCGTACGCGCGCAGCGCCGCGACGACGTCGGTCGGCATAGGAGCCTGGGCGGCAGAAATCGATCTGCTGCGCACTCGCGAATCGGGCGGCATCTTGCGCTATCTCCTCGGGCCATAGCTTCGGCTATGGCCACTCGTCGCTGTCACGAGCT